>NZ_JBXKIW010000058.1:0-5767 GCF_056995035.1 Romboutsia sp.
AGAAGTCATTCTTTTTTTCTCGGAACTAAAAGGTACTTGAGAAGCTAATTTAGTACTCCTTCTCATATTTTGGTAATCTTTATTACTGTGATATAAAAGTAGGGCACATTCAGTTGCACTTCCTATATATTTAAACGAAGATTCTTCTTTTTCTATATTTGATGTTGAGTTTATTATGCAGTTTTCTTCAAAATAGCTATAGCTACTATATTCACTATTATCAATATATTGACCATCTACATAAGCTACGTCTACTGTCATTCTATTTTCTGTTAAAGTTCCAGTTTTATCTGAACATATTACAGATACTGATCCTATAGTTTCACAAGCTTCTTTTTTAGTTACTAAAGCATTTATCTTAGCCATCTTTTGCATAGTTATGGCTAATGTTATGTTTATCATAGTAGGAAGACCTTCAGGCACTGTAGCTACTATTAAGGCTATACATACCATATATATGTCTTTAGTTGGCTCTAAAGATTGTAAAAATGGTATAAATCCCGATGTATCTATTTGTAGTTGACCTTTTAATTGCATTGAAAATATCATATAAACACATAATAACATTGCAACAAGTCCTGATATAGCAGCTATCTTAGCTCCTAACTTACCTAATTTCATTTGAAGAGGTGTTTGAGTATCATCATGAGACAAATTTTGAGCTATTTTACCCATTTCTGTTTTATCTCCTATGGAAGTAACTACCATAATTCCCCTTCCATAAGCAACAAGAGTACCTCCAAATACCATGTTTATTTGTTTTGCTGGTATTGCATCTTGTTCTATGATACCAGCTTTACCATATACTACTTCCATATCTATAATAGCATTAGCATTTTTATCTACATCAGCAGATTCTCCTGTTAGCATGTCTTCTCTAAGTTTTAAGTTTTTAGATTCTACAAGCCTTCCATCTGCAGGAATCATATCTCCGGTTTCTATATATACTATGTCCCCTGATACTAGTTTATTTTTAGATATTTGAATTATTTTTCCTTCTCTAAGAACTTTTACTTCTATATTTTCAGTCATTTTAGATAAAGCTTGTGCTGCCTTTTTTGATTTACTTTCTGTTACTATACCTATTGATATCCCAAGCAGTATAGCAATGATTATTCCAATTGCATCATGTAATTCTCCTACAAAAGAACTAAGTACAGCTGCACCTAATAAAATTAATATCATAGGTTCCATTAAGCTTTCACTTAGCTCGTCCCAAAATGTGGGACCTTCTTTTATTGTGAATTCATTTAATCCATACCTTTTTTTTCTTTCTTCTACTTCTTGATTGCTTAATCCAAGTTCTGAATTTACTTTTAAAAATTTCAAAGTTTCTGCAGTAGATTTGTTGTAGTATCTCATAGTTTTCATCCCCTTGGTTATTTTTACTTTATAAGATTATATGATATTATATTTTTATATATTCCATTAAATAACGCTAAATAAATTATAAATTAAATAAGCCCACATAACTGTGAGCTTGTTTAATTTACGATTTATTATCTTCTTATTTTAGATTATCTATATCATTTTTAGCATTTTCATAAAATTCGTCCATATTAACTACTTTATAATTTAACCTTGAGTACTCTGATGCAAAAGCCATTACATGACTTTCTACTGACTGTATAGCACCAGTTTTTAACTTTCCATCGTTAGAAGTTATTAAAGATATAAAATCTTTCATAAGAGAGTAATCTCCACCGCCATGACCACTTCTATTTATTTTTGGATGTATTACTGTATGTGAATAATCTCCAAATTTATATACATCTATTATATTTTTCATATGATTTCCACCAACTTCTCCATGTGTAAACATGAGCTTTATTGTTCTAGTACATTCTTCTGTAAAAGCAGATAAATTAAAAGTAGCTGAGACTTTATTTTCAAATTCTAAAATACTCACCATATTATCAACTACATTGTTATCACATTTATAAACACATCTTCCATAAGGACCGTCCTGTATAGACTTTTTTAAATTTTCTTTAGTTGGATTTGAATGAACTGCATTTAAAGATCTAACTATCTTATCATCTTCTAGATATATTTTATTAGCTGAGTATGGACAGGTATTATTTAATTCACAATCTACGCATCTATCTGACATATTTTGTTTAAAGCTTTCTAATTTCATATGTCTTAAGCTTCCAAAGGATGATATATATTTACACTTGCTATCAGCTAACCATAGTAATATATCTAAATCATGACAACTTTTGGCTAATATAAGTGGACTTGTTTCATTACTATTTCTCCAATTCCCCCTTGTATAGCTATGTGCAAAATGCCAATATCCTATATTTTCATTATGTTGGATGCTTACTAACTCTCCTAATTCTTTGCTATCTACTATTCTTTTTAATTCACTAAAAAATGGAGTATATCTTAAGACATGACATATCATAAATATTTGATTATTGTATCTTTTACCTAATTCACCTAATTTTATTACTTTATCTAAATCATTTGACATTGGCTTTTCTAAAAGAACATGATATCCCTTTTCTAAAGCTAGTTTGGCGGGTTCATAATGTGATTCATCGTTATTTGCTATTATTATAGCATCTGATATTTTATCATTTACTAATAAATCTTCCCAAGTTGTAAATATATTTTCATCACCTATGTTATACATTTCTTTGAATAAATCTCTTTTTTCTTTAATAGGCTCTGCGACTGCGACTACTTCTCCTAGTTCTGGATTTTCTAATAAATAAGGTATATATGCATACATTCCTCTGCACCCTGCTCCTATTACAGCTATTGTTATTTTTTTCATACTATCTCCCCTATATATAAATATATGTATTCTATTATATATATTTATTTTAATGTAAATCTTATTATACTGTAATAAAATTTATATTAAAATAAAAACTGAGATGATTTATTAGTAATACCTAAATCATCTCAGTTGATATTTATAATAGTTATTAATTATTTAGTAAAATAGTACTGCCTTACTCAATGCAAAAAATTCTCTTGTATAATACACTGGTATAAAAGAAGCTTTTGATTTGCTAGTATAAAAAGTTACGTTTTTATATCCATTTCTTTTTGATAGTATAGAACTTCTTAAAGTATGAAAATCTGTTGTTACAGTTTTTATATTTAAGCTTTTTATATCTTTTTTACTGTGTTTTTCTATTTTTTCTTTTGAATATTTAAAGTTTTCATAAGTGTTTCTTGAATTATCTTCCATTATAATTTTTTCTTCACTTATACCACAATCCATTAAGTAATTTTTCATAGCTAAAGCTTCTGATATATGTTCATCATTTCCTCTTCCACCTGATACGACTATGTAACAATCATCAGTGGTTTTATTTAGATATTCTATAGCAGCATCTAGTCTTGCTTTTAAGGTTAAACTTGGAGAATCTTTTTTAACAGCAGCTCCTAATATTATTAAATAGCCACTATCATCTTTTATATTATTTTTAGGATAGCCTATCATTAGACTTTCTGTAATTATAAATATTATTAAAAAAATAATACTAAATACTTTTAACATAGTATACATTAATTGATTTTTCTTAAGTTTTTCTCTTATAGAATTGTACACTATAAGTATAATACCTAAATATAAGAAAAAATCAATAAAAGCTAAGCCTCCAAAAACTAGCTTTATGTAAATATAGTAAACTATAAAAACTATACCAATCATAAGAGTCATATTTTTTAGTAATGATTGCTTTTTAAGCATAACTATCACCTCCATAATATTATAGCATAGTTCTTTTTAGTTGTTTTTCATAAAAATAAAGTGTAAATATTATTAATTATTTACACTTTATTTTATTTAAAACTATTTGTTTCTTATAACTAAATTATATTACATTCATAGTCACTATTGGCTTTCTTAATATGTAATCTTTTTCTACTTTTATATCTAATTTCATTTTTACTATTTGTCTTGCATGAGGAGCTGATTCTATAGGTTCTCCAACTTCATTATACATTTCTAATATATTAGCATGAATTGTTTCTTTAAATGGTCCTATAACTTCTATTTTATCTCCTGCATTCATTTTATTTCTTTGCTCTACTATAACAAGATCATTTTCTTCGTCATGACCTCTTACTATTCCTATAAAGTCATAGTTTCTAATATATGATGCAGATTTATAGTTATGAGCATTAGAATCCGGTCTATTTAAATAGAATCCTGTATTGTAATCTCTATGGCTTCCTTTTTTTAGTTCATCTAACCACATAGGATTAAATGTCCAGTTTTCAGGGTCTTTGTAATATTCATCTAGTGCCATTCTATAAGCTCTAACTGTTGTAGCTACATAATAAGATGTTTTCATTCTTCCTTCTATTTTTAAGCTTGTTATACCACTTTCTATTATTTGAGGTATATATTCTATCATACATAAGTCTTTTGAATTAAAGAAAAATGATGAGTCTATTCCTTCAACTACTTTTTCAAAGTTTCCTGGACTTACTTCATCAACTAAAGTATATTTCCATCTACAAGGTTGAGCACATGCACCTCTATTAGCATCTCTTCCTGTTGTGTAGTTACTTATTACACACTTTCCAGAGTATGACATACACATAGCACCATGAACAAAAGCTTCTATGTCCATATCTTCTGGGCAATTATCTTTTATTTCTTTTATTTCTTTAAATGATAATTCTCTAGCCATTACAACTCTTTTAGCTCCTTGATGATACCAGAAGCTTGCAGCAGATGCATTTGTTGTACTAGCTTGAGTACTTATATGTATTTCCATATTAGGGATTGTTTCTTTAACTATAGTAAATACACCTGGATCACTTACTATAACAGCATCTACACCTATTCTATCTAATTCTAGTAAGTATGCTTTTAATTGCTCAAGTTCTTCATTTCTAGGTATTATATTTATCGTTACGAATACTTGCTTATCTCTTTCGTGAGCAAAAGCTACACCTTCAGCCATTTCTTCTATAGAGAAGTTTTTAGCAGCAGATCTCATACCAAATATTTCTCCACCTAGATATACTGCATCTGCGCCATAAGTAAAAGCTATTTTTAATCTTTCTAAATCACCTGCTGGTGCTAATAATTCTACTTTTTTCATATTGTCTCCTTTGTTTATCTATATATAATTCAGTTTTTTAAACTAAGTAATATTTATATTATATAAATTATTTTACCCAAATACTTTCCTATAAAACTTATTTATAGGATATACATAAAATGTCATATAACTAATATATTATACATTATATTATTATTTTTATAAAGTTTTATATATGAATTACAAAAAAGGTAGTGATTAACCACTACCCCTTCATACTATAATAATATTACATATATTTATAGATGATTTTAATTTATTTTTATCCATTTAACATTTTTTTCCATTCATCACCTGAAAATATACCTAATATAAAGTCAGAAACAATTATACCTATGTCGATTAATAGCTCCACGAATAAAACCTCCTTTAATATAGTATATTACAAGTATACTGCTCATTTACATAAAAATATACACTTTCAACTTGTCATATGTAACAATTGTAATTATAGCACCAGTCATAAGCACAAGTAATATAATATATATGTTCTAAAAAATAATCTACACTAATTAAATCAATTAATTATAGTTAAACTAGTAAATTTCAATTGTCACGTTATCGTCATAGCCGTCAACTTAAGAAGTCATATTTTCTAATTATGATATAATTTAAAATCATAACTAGAAAGTAGGACTTAGATTTATGCACAAAAGAATCAAACATTTAATTAAAAATATAAAATACGT
>NZ_JBXKIW010000059.1:0-6745 GCF_056995035.1 Romboutsia sp.
ATGTAATAGAAGCATGGGATTCTGCTCCTACAACAACATATAAGATAAACGGAGAACCTGTATCATGCATACCTGTTTATGGTGGTAAATCTAAATTGATACAACCACCGTTTATATCAGTTTATCTTAAAAATAAAGATGGAGAAAGACGAGCAATTACTGATTTTTTCACAGTTGATGCAACTGATGATTATCCAAGTAAAGAAGGGGAAAATAGAATCTACATATGCTTAAAAGAAAGAAGATTTGATGGAGAACAATATGGTTATATTGTAAGATGGGAAAAAGATATAAAATAATTAAAACTTATAAGAACCTATAAAGGCTTTTTTTGTTACAAAGCAAAAGAAACATTTTAAATTATAAATATGATATAATAAAAGATAAGCAAAGATGGTTATTTATTGATAACTACAAATTATTTTATACTTTAAATGTTTCTTTTTAAAAAGGACTAGATTATATTTCTAGCCCTTTTTTTATACAAAAATTTAGGAGGTTAGTATGGAACAAATAACACTAGAAAATTTATTTTTAGTTTTCTTTGGTGCAATAACAATAGATTTTATAACAGGGGTACTTGTAGCTTCAAAGAAAGGTAGATTAAAAAGTAGAACTTGCTCAAATGGAATGTTTAGAAGCATTGGAGAATGCATAGTGCTAGGTATATTTATATCTATATCGAAACTTATACCTAGCTTAGATTTTATATTTTCTACATTTGTAACAGGTTTTATATTTAAAGAAGGGATTAGTATCTGTGAAAATTTAATAGGATTAGATGTATGGATACCTGATAGTCTTAAAAAGATGCTAGAAGTTGGAATAGATAAAGTTGATAAATTAGAGAAAGTGGAGGATAAATAATTATGAAAATAATTACAAATTTTTTAAATATAAATAAATATAGCAGACCAGGAACTAAAAGAAGTAAAACTACTAAAATAGCTTGGCATTATACAGGAAATCCTAATGCTTCTGCTGTAGCTAATAGAAATTATTTTAATAATTTAGCTAGTACCAAAAAAGCATATGCATCTTCTCATTACATAATAGGATTACAAGGTGAAATAATACATTGTGTTCCAGAAGATGAAGTAGCCTATACAACTAATAGTGCTAATAGTTATAGTATAGGTATAGAAATGTGCCATCCTGATAATAGTGGTAAATTTAACATAGCTACATATAATGCAGCTGTAGAGTTAGGAGTGGACTTAGCTAAAAGATATAAACTTAATCCTCTAATAGACTTTATAAGACATTATGATATTACAAAGAAGTGTTGTCCTAAATATTGGGTAGACAATGTAAAAGAATGGGAAAAATTTAAACAAGATGTAAATAGTAAATTAAAAGGTAACTCTACTCAAGGAGCGCCAAGTACAAGATTTAAAAATGGTGATTACACAGGTATAAAAGCTAAAGCTACAGCAGATGGATTAAGAGTTAGATATTATAGAGGAACTAATCATAAAGAATTAACTAAAGTTAATAAGGGGCATGTATTTGAGTTAGAGTATTGCCTAAATGGTTGGGTATCTGTTAAGGGATATAAAGGTAATCAAGGATTTGGATATGTAAGTACTGAGTATTTAGAATTAATTTGTCAATAAATGCACTTAAAATGTTGATAACTTTAAGATTTGTGTGTATAATTGTATTACTGGTGTTGATAACAATATCAAAAGAAAAATTTAGACTTATGTATTTAACAAAAAATAAATTAAAATTTGTATACAAATTTTATGATATACCTTTTATGTGGGCTAGGAGATGATATAAAATGGAAGAATACTTTATGTATTTTGATGAATCGGGTAATTTAGGCAAAAAGGGGAAGTATTTTGTAATCGCATGCATTATAACTAAAGATTATAAAGCACTACATAATACAATGAAAAAAGGGTTAAAAAAAATAAAAAAAGATTTCCCGGATTTAGTTTTTGATGGACATGAATTAAAGGCCAATAAAGCAAATAAGGCAGCTAAACAATTTATAATAAGTAGGATATGTACAAAAGATGTAGAAATTTCTTATATAGTTGCAGAGAAACGTCATGTAGAGAGACAACTTATAAAAGATCAAAATAGATTTTATAATTTTTTACTTAAAATTTTATTAGATAATCACAAGGAAAAATTTAGAGATAATAAAGTTAATTTAATTTTAGATAATAAAAGTATAAAAGTTAAATCATTAAACTCATTTAAAGATTACATAAATTTACATATAAACTATGAACTTAGATTGAAATCTGATATCAAAGTTGAATATAGAGATTCAAAAGCTGGCAACGCTTTTAATGTTCAAGCTGCAGATTATATAGCTAATGCAATCGCATCATATTATGAATATAATATAGAACATTATATTCCTATAATTAGAGACAAGATACAGGTGGTAGAAGTATTTCCATGTTGTAAATTCAGAAAAAATATTAAAGAAGCATAAAAAAGATGTTTACTTTAAAATAAAATATGTTATAATAATAGTAGTTACAGGGTAAACCCATATCGATGTATCATTTAAGCATATAAGCTGCCTGTCGGTAGCCGTTGCTATGGTTCCGTAACTCCTAGCCCAATAGGGCTTTTTATTTTGTAATAATTTAGGATATAATGGATAATAAATTTATAATATATTGTGTTTATGATTAATATATATTAAATATAGATTAACTTTAGTTAGTTTAATCTCCTATTTGATTTAACAAGTAGTATGGTCAATAGGAGAGTAAACTAATGAAAAAAATATTTAATATAATAAAAAAACTTTCAAATTATTTCCCACAGATATTGATTGTTTTACAAATAATTAACTCATTATTAAGTATTTTAAATCAAATTAAAAGTTGATTCTTTTAATTTTAAAATAGCTACAACTTAATACTTCTATAATAATATAGGAGGTTAAGTTATAGCTATATAAAGTTAATATATATAAAAATAGATCATATTACTCAACGAGAAATAAGGTAGCCCTTACAGGCTACCTTATTTTAGTATGTATAGTATTAGATATATGGTATTATTATTTTGATAAATATATTAAAAACTTTTGGGGGAACTATGATATTTGATAAGTTATTCAGGAAAAAATCAAAAGAAAAAATGTTAGGACGTATAGAATTATTTAAACAAAATCATCAAGAAGATTATAGGTTTGAAGAATTTATGATAGATAAAAATGGTGAAGAAGTTTGCTTGATAGTTACATATTATGAAGATAGCAATGCTGGTATCATACATATTTTTGATTATGACATAAACAATGATAAAGTACTTTTTTACATAGAAGGTGATGCCCTTATGATAGGTGATCTAAGAATACTTAGAGGCATAAAAAGAGGCATAGGATCTAAGTCTATAGAAATATTAGAAAAAATAGCAATACAACATAATGTATTTAAAATCAGAGGTAAACTATACAGTTCAGATGAAGAAAATAGAGAAAGACAAATTCATTTTTATACAAAGAATGGATTTAAAATAATGGGTACATCTTTAGAGAAAGAAATAAAAAGCTAGGAATATTCTATTATATATATCAATCTCGGACTGTAGAGTATTTGATTAGTTGTTAAGCATATTAACTAGAAAGAGGTAGCTCAATAACTAAGCTATCTTCTTTTTTTATGCCAAAAATGAAAAAAATCCAAAATATTACAAAAAACGACATATATAATATTGTATACTTATTATTGAATATAATGCATAATAGGAGGATTTAAAAAATGGGGAAAAAAGAGAAAAATTTAATGATTACATGTAAGGTATGTGGAAAAGAAGTTGCTAAAGGCGTGAAAAAATGTCCTAACTGTGGAAAAGACCAAAGAAACTTTTTTATGAAACATAAGGTATTATCATTTATAATTGCAATATTTATATTAAGTGGGATAGGTGGAGCTATGGGGAATGACACAACTGTAGATGATAATCCTGTAGCGAAAGTAGATGGAGTAGAGAGCTCTAATGAAAAACCTGCTGAAAATCAAGCAGAAAAAGTAAAAGAAGATGTTCCGACAGAATATAAATCTGCATTAAAAAAAGCAAAAATGTATAGTGATACTATGAGTATGTCTAAGGCTGGATTATATAATCAGTTAACATCAGAGTATGGAGAGAAGTTTACAGAAGAAGCAGGTCAATATGCTATAGATAATGTAGAAGCAGATTGGAAAGAAAATGCATTAATAAAAGCAAAAACATATCAAAAAGATATGGCAATGTCTCCAAGTGCAGTCTATGACCAGTTAACATCAGAAGCTGGTGAGAAATTTACCGCAGAAGAAGCACAGTATGCTATAGACAATCTGGAGTAATAGATGAAGATTATAATGATATACAATCTTATGATATAACTATAAAATAGTAAATTAGACTAGGGTAAAACCTAGTTTTTTTATTTTTAAAAATATTTTATAGGAATTTCATTCAGTAACCTTATAGAAGGTTAAATAAAAATCTAGAAATTTATTTAAGAAAGTAGGAAATTTTTTCTAGAAGGTTGCATAAGATTAAGTAAGATCAAAAGAAAGGTGGTAAAAATGAAGAATAAAGAAAAAGATGATTATAAGCCGATCATACACCAAGTTTCATTCAAGACAACTGATATAGATGATGCAATATTGAATGACTGGTTTCTTGAGCAGGTAAGGAAGCATGGAGGCAATAAAAGTTCATATGTTAAATCAGTCTTACGAGAAAAAATGTTAAATGATATTGAATCAAAATAAAAGAGCTCCAGGAGTGCCATCCATAGAGCTCAAGTGTAATGAACTATAAAAAAATTATAATTCTTAGATATAATTCTACAAATATTACTAAAACCCTTCTTAAAATTCAATTATGTCTATTTAAATAACAATTCTATGTACGTTCTGTACGCATACTAAAGAGAAATAACATACCTAAAAAGCTTAAGATACCTAAATAGTAGAAAAGTATTATAAGAGTTATAAAAATGGAAGAGTTTAATATGAAAGAATTTAATAATATAGTAGATTTATTTAACTAACATTTCTAAAGCTGTACCGATAATTCCAAAAACACTAAACCAAAGAAAATCCATATTGATTTACCTCCTAGATAAATTTATAAGAATATTTTAACCAAAATTAAGGGGGATTATACATGAAATTAGTAATAAATGGATACACAGTAACAGAACATATTGAAATAAAAAGAAATAGAAAAGATATTAAGTTAGCAGGAAGAATATTGGAGTATACAAAAACAAATAAGGCAATGTATGCAAAAATAGTAATATCAACAGCTCTAATTATGCATATGAATATAAATGTATTTGCTCTTGATATAGCTACAAGTATGGATAGTACATTCAATCAATTGATAGATTTACTTTTAAGCTTTGCTCGTTGGGGATGCTTAGGCATGGGTCTTAAAAGTTCTATAGAAAGTATGCTAAATGGTGGAAGTTTAAAACAAGCCAGTATGGCAGGTATACAGTATTGGCTAGCTTATATATTCCTTCAATTATATCCAAAATTATTTGATATGATTAAGCTTTAGGAGGTGGCTGATATGAAATATCCTAAGATGCTTGATATTCCAATGCAGTGGCTTGATATTATAGGAAGAAATACATTAGAAACAATAAGTGCGTATAGTTTTGATGCTTGCTTAATAGTTGGATTAGTAGGAGCAATACTTTATATATTTGGATACAAAAAAGGTAAAGAAATAGCTACATTAAGCCCTGTTATATATATTCTTATAAAAATAATAGGGTCTACAATATTTGGTGTTTAATATGTTGAAATGGGGTGATTTCAGTGTTTAATAAAAAGATAAGTATGAAGTTTAGTGACTTTGTAGAGATCAATAAAGCTGAGTATGTAACAGTTCAGTTAATCCCAACAAAGAGCAATAAAAATAATCAAACTGATAATATAGCTTCTTTAGTAAATAAAATATATTTAAAATTTAATCAGATCATGAGGATAGAAAATAAAAAATTAATAATAACTCACCGTATGAAGGTGGGTTATTATATCCATATAACTAAACAAGAAGTACAATTTTTCTTTATATTACCTAAAGCGCATCTAATGAAATTCAAAACAAAGTTTGCTGAGACTTGGAGAAATATTGAAGTAAAAGAAGTTGAAGGAATACCGATAGATATAAACGAGTGCACAAAGTACCAGTTAAAATATAAAATGAGCGATGCTCTTAGCCTTAATGTAGATAAGAGAAACAACGATCTTCTTAATGCGAATATGAGTGTACTTGAAATTTTAGAAGCTGGTGATAACGTAGGTATATTATATAATTTTATACCTACAAAAGAAAAAGAGAGTAACTACTTTAAGTCAATAACATATAGACAAGCTATAGAAAAATATAGAGATGGAGAGAATTTAAAGAAGTCTAAAAATATCATAGATCTTGGTATAATTACTATTAAAATTTTAGTAGATTGCATAAACGAGCTTTTAAATTCAATGTTAAACAACTCAAAGAATAATAAGAGTGTATTTATATCTGCAAGTAAAGAAATCTCTTATAGCACTCAAAGAAAAGCTAAAAATGATATATGTAAAACTCAAATAGTTATTTTAAGTAAATCTAAAGAAAAAGAGAAAGAAAAACAACTAGCTATAGCTACTTGTAATAGTTTTAAGAGTATAAATGATGATAATGAATTAGTATATAAGGAAATTAAGAAAAATATAAATAAAGACTTAGTACAAATAGATAATGTAGAGGTCAATTATAC
>NZ_JBXKIW010000060.1:0-30648 GCF_056995035.1 Romboutsia sp.
GGTCTATAAACAGAGGATATATGGGTAACGATTATTTATCGTGCCTATATATCCTCTTTTTTAATAAAAAAATACAAGATTATCGTATATGGAGGGGTATATATGAGTGAATTAAAAAGAACAATTTTATATGATGTTCATAAAGAAATGAGTTCAAAGCTTTTTGAATTTTGTGGATGGGAAATGCCTTTAGAATATGAAGGCATGATTAAAGAACATGAGGTTGTGAGAAATAGTGCAGGGCTGTTTGATGTATCTCATATGGGAGAAATTTCAATAGAAGGTAAAGAAGCTCGTACATTTATACAAAATTTAATAACAAATGATATAAGTAACCTAAGAGACAATGAAGTCATATATACCCCAATGTGCTATGAAAATGGTGGAGTAGTAGATGATTTATTAGTTTACAAGTTTAATGAAGAAAAATTCTTATTAGTCATAAATGCAGGAAATATTGATAAAGATATAAATTGGATACAAAAAAATAGTGAAGGGTATGAAGTTAATATAAATAATATATCACAGGAAATATCACAATTAGCAATTCAAGGACCTAAGTCAGAAGAAATACTTCAAAAACTTACAGATGAAGATTTAAGTGAAATTAAATTTTTTAATTTTAAATCAGATATAAGAATATGTAACAAACCATGTATAATTTCAAGAACAGGATATACAGGAGAAGATGGATTTGAAATATGCTGTAAAAATGAATATGCAATAAATATATGGAATGAAATACTAAAAGTAGGTAAAGAAGATATAAAACCAATAGGACTTGGAGCGAGGGATACTTTAAGATTTGAAGCGTGTTTACCTCTTTATGGAAATGAAATAAATGAAAGTATATCACCACTTGAAGGAGGACTTTCATATTTTGTTAAACTTAACAAAGATAATTTTATAGGTAGACAATCTTTAGTTGACCAAAAAGAGCAAGGTTCAAAAAGAAAATTAGTTGGATTTGAAATGGTAGGAAAGGGTATACCAAGACATGGGTACAATGTAAAAGTAAATGATGAAGTTATAGGATTTGTAACAACAGGATGCTCATCACCTACTTTAAATAAAATTATAGGTCTTGCAATTATTGATTCTAAATATGAAAATACAGAAATAGATATAGCTATTAGAAAAAAAGTAGTAAAAGCTAAAATTATAAATAAACCATTTTATAAAAAACAATATAAAAAAGATTTGGAAAATAAATTAAATAGTAATTCTAAAAATCATACTGTAGATATAAATCAATTCTCATATATACCAACAACAAATGAAGATAAAAAACAAATGTTAGAAACCATAGGTGTAAATTCAATAGAAGATTTATTTTTAGATATTCCAGAAGATTTAAGATTAAATAGAGAATTAAACCTTGAAACTTCAAAATCAGAAATAGAAGTATGCAATAAAATTAAGTACTTAGCAAATCAAAATATTAGTTTAGAAAAATTAACGTGTTTCCTTGGAGCTGGAGCATATGATCATTATATCCCATCAATTATTAAACACATAACTTCAAGAAGTGAATTTTATACAGCATATACACCATACCAAGCGGAAATAAGTCAAGGAACTCTACAAGTAATATTTGAATTTCAATCAATGATAGCAGAATTAACAGGTATGGAAATAGCAAATGCGTCTATGTATGATGGTGCTACTGCAGCAGTAGAAAGCTGTATAATGGCTGTAGGTCAAACTAAAAGAAAAAAAGTAGTAATATCTAAAACTGTTCATCCAGAAACAAAAAAAGTATTACAAACATATATGCAATATAATCAATATGAAATAGTAGAAGTAGATTTTTGTAATGAATATGGAATTACAGATATAAATAAATTAAAAGAAAGTGTAGGAAAAGACACTGCTTGTGTTCTTATACAAAATCCTAACTTCTTTGGAATAATTGAAGATATGGATGAAATAGAAAAAATAGTTCATGAAAATAAAGCAATGCTTATTATGAGTGTAGATCCAATATCTTTAGGTGTTTTAAAAACTCCTGGAGAAATAGGGGCTGATATAGTTGTTGGAGAAGCACAAGCATTGGGTAATCCTTTGAATTTTGGAGGACCATATGTAGGATTTATGGCAACAAAATCAAAATATATAAGAAAAATACCAGGAAGAATAGTTGGAGAAACTATAGATAGTGATGGTAAAAGAGCTTATGTATTAACACTTCAAACTAGAGAACAACATGTAAGAAGAGAAAAAGCAACTTCTAATATATGCTCCAATCAAGCATTAAATGCACTTACTGCTTCTATATATATGGCGGTTATGGGCAAAGAAGGATTTAAAGAAGTTTGCTATCAAAGTATGAAAAAGGCTCACTATACTTACAATAAGTTAATTGAAAGTGGTAAATATAAGCCAACATTTAAAGGTAAATTCTTTAAAGAGTTTATAATATCATCCCCTGAAAATATAGATACAGTAAACGATGTACTTTTAGAAAATAACATTTTAGGTGGATATAAATTAGAAAATGATTATCCTGATCTAAAAAATACAGTGTTACTTTGTGTAACTGAAAAAAGAAGTAAAGAAGATATAGATAAGTTAGTTGAAGTTATGGAGGGTATATAATGAAAGATTATAATAGCACATTAATGGAAATATCTAAAAAAGGTAGAAAATCTTATTCGCTTCCAAAGCTTGATATAGATGGCACAGAAATAAAAGATATGATAGAAGAAAAATATATGAGAAAATCACAATTAAATTTACCTGAGGTAAGTGAATTAGATATAGCAAGACATTATACATTATTATCAAATAAAAACTTTGGCGTAGATACAGGTTTTTATCCTTTAGGATCATGTACTATGAAATACAATCCAAAAATAAATGAAGACATGGCAAGTAATTTAAATTTTACTGAAATTCATCCTTATCAACCACAAAAAACAGCTCAAGGTTCATTAAAATTAATGTATGATTTATCAAAAATGTTTTGTGAAATAACAGGAATGGATGAGGTGACACTTCAACCATCAGCAGGGTCACATGGAGAATTTACAGGACTTATGATGATAAAAGCATATCATGAAAGTAAAGGAGATTTCAAAAGAACTAAAATAATAGTTCCAGATTCTTCACATGGAACAAATCCCGCAAGTGCAGCTATGGCTAATTTTAAAATAGTTCAAGTGGAGTCAGATAAAAATGGTGCAGTAGATATTGAAAAATTAAAAAGTGTATTAGATGATGAAGTAGCAGCACTTATGCTTACAAATCCAAGTACACTTGGATTATTTGAAAAAAATATAAAAGAAATAGCAGAGCTTGTTCACAATGCTGGAGGACTTTTATATTATGATGGTGCAAATATGAATGCAATAATGGGTATAACTAGACCGGGAGATATGGGATTTGATGTAGTTCATTTAAATCTTCATAAGACATTTTCAACTCCTCATGGAGGAGGAGGGCCTGGAAGTGGTCCAGTAGGAGTTAAAAAAGAGCTAATTCCATTTTTACCTGTTCCAATAGTTGAAAAGAAAAATAATAATTATATATTAAATTATGATAAGCCAAACTCTATAGGAAAGATAAAGAACTTTTACGGAAACTTTGGAGTACTAGTAAAAGCGTATACTTATATACTTACTATGGGTAAAGAAGGGCTAAAAGAAGCAAGTCAGGTGGCAGTTTTAAATGCTAACTATTTAAAAGAAAAATTAAAAGAATATTACTACTTACCAATAGATACAGTGTGTAAACATGAATTTGTATTAAGAGGAATTTCAAAGGGATTAAGTGATGTAAAGACTATGGATATAGCCAAAAGATTATTAGATTATGGATATCATCCACCAACAGTTTACTTCCCACTTATAATAAAAGAAGCAATTATGATAGAGCCAACAGAAACTGAAAACTTAGAAACTTTAGATAAATTTGTAGATGCAATGATAAAAATAGCAAAAGAAGCTAAAGAAAACCCAGAAGTTTTAAAAACTGCTCCACATAAGACTATAGTAAAAAGAGTAGATGAAGCTAGAGCAGCAAAAGTGCCAGTACTTACTTGGCATAATAAATAATCGCCATAAAGATACAATTCAAATAAATTCCTAGAGCCCAGAATTAAATTCTGGGTTATTTTTTATAGTAAAAGTGATTTTATGGCAATACATTCAGTTAAGATACAAACTTTAATAAATGGTAAAATATGTTACAATAACAATAGTATGCAGGCAATAAATAAGAAATGGAGATTAGACAATTTAAGAATCCTAAGTTATTAGTAGCAAGAATAAAAAATTTATTAAAGGTATTGATTTAACATATTGCTTTTAAAATTTCATATATTCAAATACTGTATCTGTAAGTTCTATAGCTATATCAGAGGTAGTATCATCTACATCTAATAGTGGATTTAACTCTACCAAATCCATAGACTTAATTAAACCAGATGAAGCTAACTTTGATAAGAATTCTTTAGATTCTTCAACTGTAAACCCGTCATCCACTCTAGTACCTGTTCCAGGTACATATTTAGCGTCAATAAAGTCTAAATCAAAGCTTAGATGAAAAGCATCTATGTTTGATTTTCTAGCTTTACTTAATATATCATTTACAATAGAATCTATACCATTACGCCTTATATTATCAGGAGTATAAGCATTTATTTTAGTATTTTTTATTAAATTTATCTCACCATCATCTAAATCGCGTCCACCTATATGAAATACATTTTCTTCCTTTACCTTTATTCCATCAAAATATGTATTTACAAACTTTTTATCACCATATCCAATTGAAGAGGCTAAGGGCATTCCATGGACATTTTTAGAATCTGATGATTGAGGGGTATTTAAATCTCCATGTGCATCAAACCAAATTACACCTATGTTTTTGTGGAATCTACTTGCACCAGCTATACTTCCCATCCCAATAGAGTGATCACCACCTAGTATAAAAGCAAATGAGTTAGCTTTTAAAGTAGTGTAAGTAGCATGTGCTAAATTCGTATTAGTTTGTAAAATAGCTTTAGAATATTTCATATTATTGTCAAATGAAAATTTATCTTTTTCATCAACTGAATCAATACATATCTCTCCTAAATCATAAACTTTGTGATTATGTTTCTTTATAACTTCAATAATATTTTTTTCTCTCAGTTTTTTTGGCCCAAACTGAGGTCCATCTTTATCGCACCCATAAAAAGTAGGAACACCTATAACACTTATAAACATATTAAATCCCCCATTTAGTAAAAATATAGTATTATAATTTATGGTAGCATAGCTTGAAAACGTTGTCAACGAGTCGGCAGCCTATTATTATTAAAAAATTAAATAGATATATATATTTTAAATAAGAAAATACATTAACCATAAATTTCATATATATAAATCTCTAAATAGGATAAAAACTATGCTAACAACGGTATAGATGGACTTGAAATATTATACGCAATGTGTTTTGATTTGTAAGCATGTACTTTAAAACATATAAATTTATAAAATATATTGACAAACTATAAATAGAAGAAGTATTATATAATTATAAAACTTAATAAATCTTCAGGGCAGGGTGAAATTCCCTACCGGCGGTAAAGCCCGCGAGCCTTAATGGCTGATTCGGTGAAATTCCGAAGCCGACAGTAAAGTCTGGATGAAAGAAGATAATATAAAAATATAGTGATGTAAGGTTACATGGAATACCTATATTTGATTGATATGCTCTGGAATATTTTATATTTCAGAGCTTTTTTAATTAAATGTATTTATTAATGTTACTTAGATTATATTTAAATACCAAAACCCTGAGTTATTTTACTTAGGGTTTTCATTTTATATAAAAAAACTAAAAGAAGGGAGGTTTTAAGGTGGAAGAAGTTTATATGAACTTAGCACTTGAATTAGCTAAAAAGGGGAAAGGCAGAGTTAATCCAAATCCTATGGTAGGAGCAGTTATTGTAAAGAATGGCCAAATAATAGGTAAGGGATATCATGAGGAATATGGGCAAAGTCATGCAGAGGTAAATGCTTTAAATAGTATAACAGAAGATGCAGAGGGAGCAACTATGTATGTAACATTAGAACCTTGTTCTCACTTTGGCAAAACACCTCCTTGTGTAGATAAAATAATAGAAAGTAAAATAGTAAAGGTTGTCATAGCCTCACTTGACCCAAATCCTTTAGTAGCAGGAACTGGAGTAGAGAAACTTATAGATGCAGGCATTAAAGTTGTAGTAGGCGTTTTAGATGAAGAAAATAAGAAGTTAAATGAAGTATTTATGAAATATATAGTAAGTAAAAAGCCTTTTGTAGTTATGAAATCAGCAATGTCTCTAGATGGAAAAATAGCAACTAGAACAGGTGAGTCAAAATGGATAAGTAGTGAAAAATCTAGAAAAGAAGTTCATAAGTTAAGAAATGAGCTTATGGGAATTTTAGTTGGAGTAAATACTATAATTAAAGATGATCCAGAATTAACTTGTAGATTAGAAAATGGTAAAAATCCAATAAGAATAATAGTAGATAGTAATTTTAGAATTCCATTAGATTCAAAAGTGATAAAGGATATAAATAAAGCTAGAACTATTATAGTAACTACTGAAAAAGCTGAAAAATGCATTATTAAAGAGTTAGAAATCAAGGGGGTAGAGGTAATAATAGCTAAGCTAAAAGATAAAAGGGTAGATTTACAAGATATGATGGTGAAGTTAGGAGAACTAAAAATAGATAGTATCTTATTAGAAGGTGGATCTACATTAAATTTCTCAGCACTAAAGCAAAATGTAGTTGATAAGATACAAGTATACATTGCACCAAAGTTAATTGGAGGAGATAATTCAAAAACTCCTATAGGTGGAATGGGAATAGATTCTTTGCAAGATGCTTTTAGGATTAAGGATATGATTTTAAAAACTATAGGAGAAGACATCTTGATTGAAGGTTACTTTGAAGGGAGTGAAAAAGAAAAATGTTTACAGGTATAGTTGAGGAAATAGGTAGCATTGAAGGAATTAAAAATGGAGACAAGTCATCAAAACTTACAATCAGAGGAAGTAAGGTTTTAGATAAAACTAAGCTAGGGGACAGTATTTGTACAAATGGAGTATGTTTAACGGTAACTAATATACATTCAAATAGCTTTGAGGCAGATGTTATGGCAGAAACTCTTAGAAAAAGTAATTTAGGCAAATTAAAAATTGAAAGCAAAGTAAACTTAGAAAGAGCATTAAGTCTTGAAACTAGGCTAGGGGGGCATATAGTTAGTGGGCACATTGATGGAGTAGGTCAGATAGTATCCTTAGTCAAAGAAGACAATGCAACTTGGGTAACTATAAAAACATCATCTGATGTATTAAGATACATTATTTACAAAGGTTCTGTTGCAATAGATGGAATAAGTTTAACAGTAGCTTATGTAGATGATGAAACATTCAAAGTATCAATAATTCCACATACTCTAGAAAAAACTATTTTATTTACTAAAGTAGTAGGAGAAAGTGTAAATATAGAATGCGATATGATAGGCAAATATGTAGAGAAACTTTTAGGATTAGGCAATAAACAGGAAAAATCTAAAAGTAGTTCAATAAGTGAAGATTTCCTTAAAGCAAATGGATTTTTCTAGAGCAAAGAGATTTTATTAATATATAAATAGTTAAGAAAGGAGAAAAAGATTATGTTTAAATTTAATAGCATTGAAGAAGCAATTGAAGATATAAGGGAAGGTAAAATAGTTATAGTAGTGGATGATCCAGATAGAGAAAATGAAGGCGATTTACTAATGGCGGCTGAGAAAGTAACTACAGAAACTATAAATTTCATGGCTAAGTATGGTAGAGGGCTTATATGTATGCCTATGGAATCACAAATAGTAAGTAAATTAAGTCTAAATCCAATGGTACAAAACAATACAGATAATCATCAAACAGCTTTTACAGTAAGTATTGACCATGTAGATACTACTACAGGGATATCAGCTTATGAAAGGGCTTTAACAATACAAAAAGCTATAGAAGATGATGCAAAGCCAGAGTATTTTAGAAGACCAGGACATATATTCCCACTAGAAGCAAGAGAAGGTGGAGTTTTAACAAGAATAGGTCATACTGAAGCTGGGGTAGATTTACCAAAACTAGCAGGATTAAAGCCTGCAGGAGTTATCTGTGAAATAATGGGTGAAGATGGAGAAATGTCTAGAACCCCAGAGTTAATGGAATTTGCAAAGATTCATAACTTAAAAATTATCACTATAGCAGATTTAGTTGATTACAGAAAAAAAACTGAAAAGCTTGTTGAAAGAGTTGTTGAAACAAATATGCCAACAAAATACGGAGATTTTAAAATGTATGGATTCATTAATAAGCTTAATGGTGAACATCATGTAGCTTTAGTAAAAGGAGATATATATGAAGATGAACCTGTATTAACTAGAGTTCACTCAGAGTGTTTAACTGGTGATGCACTAGGATCTAAAAGATGTGACTGTGGTGAACAATATGATGCAGCTATGAAAAAGATAGCACAAGAAGGAAGAGGAATACTTCTTTACATGAGGCAAGAAGGAAGAGGAATAGGCCTAATCAATAAGTTAAAAGCATATGCTCTTCAAGATGAAGGTCTAGACACAGTAGAAGCGAATATTAAATTAGGATTTGCAGCAGATATGAGAGAGTATTCTATAGGTGCTCAAATACTTAAAGACTTAGGAGCAAAGAAGCTTAAATTAATGACAAATAATCCTAAAAAAATTAACGGATTATCAGATTATGATATTGAAATAGTAAATAGAGTTCCTATTCAAATGAATCACAATGATGTAAATGAATCTTATTTAAGAACAAAACAAGAGAAATTAGCACATATGTTAAAATACTAAAATAGAGTTATAAAATAAAAATTAAAAATTAATATAAAAATTGGGAGGAAATTAAAATGAGAATAATAGAAGGAAATTTAGTAGCTAAGGATATAAGGGTAGGAATAGTAGTAGGAAGATTTAATGAATTTATAGTTTCAAAATTATTAGGTGGAGCAATAGATGGATTAAAAAGACATGGAGTAGATGAAGATAGTATAGAAGTTGCTTGGGTACCTGGTGCATTTGAAATTCCATTAGTGGCAAAGAAAATGGCTAATAGTAAAAAGTATGATGCTGTTATATGTTTAGGTGCAGTTATAAAGGGTTCAACTCCACACTTTGACTATGTATGTGCAGAAACATCTAAAGGTATAGGGGCAGTATCATTAAACACAGAATTACCAGTTATATTTGGAATATTAACTACTGATACAATAGAGCAAGCTATAGAAAGAGCTGGAACTAAATCAGGTAATAAAGGTTATGATGCAGCTGTAACAGCTATAGAAATGGCTAATTTATTAAAAAACTTTAAATAATTTTTATAAATATCTGAGGATGTAGATTCAAAATTTAAGTATAAAAAAAGCCTAAGTTAATACGTAGGCTTTTTTTATACTTAGGATAAAAGTCACAATTGTAATGAATTAAAATACCTAGTAGAAATAAAATACTTTTAAATATTAAAAATGATTTTGAAGTATAGTACAGATTAAAAGGTGGAGGTTTAGTAGATGATAATGGTTCAAGACAATCAATTTATGGCATTATACCTACCTCTTCATAACAATAATAGGTTTTATCATCTGTTTCTATAGTTAATGAATTATTATCAATAATAACTTCATTTATATCACTCTCAGCAAGTTCAAATCCTGTACTTGTTTTAGCATCAGTAAAGTTTAAATAGCTTTTATCTTCTTTCGGTATGTATCTAAATTTTATACAAGCAAATTGAATATCTACTTTCTTATTACTTTTTTTGTCTTTAACTATGATTTCTATATAATCATTATCTATAAGTATTTTACTTATTTCATAAGTTAATTTATTTATCATATGTTTTTCTCCTTTATATACTATTACAATTTAATATATACTATTACAATTTAAAACAAACCTATATATACTTTCTAGAATTTAAATATAGCTAAAATTTCTTCGTAATTATTATATCCATTATACGCAATTATTATATCCATTATAATTGAAAAATAGGTGAAGAGTATCCACCTATTTCACTATAAGTATCTCATTAGGGCTAATCCTATAAGAATAGCTCCAGAAAGCCAGGATAAATTTATATCTACCTTTTGAGCAAATCTACTTCCTAAATATGAACCTAAGAGTAATGCAGATATACCAATAATTAATGAAAGACAAATTACTTCTACATACTGCACACTTCCTAAGCTACTACCAAATCCTACTGCTAAACTATCTAGCGAAAGTGCAACGGCTAAATAAAAAGCCTCTTTACTAGTAAGTATTTTAGACTTGTCGTAATCAGCCTTAGTTTCATTGGCATATATCTGAAGAACAAACCTAAAATCAAAAAGTTTAAAAGTTAATGGAATATCTGAATGTGAAAATTTTTCAATATAGGTTTTTGAAAAAGATTCAAATAGTCTATAAACTCCAAGTATAAATAATAAAGAAAAACTCATTGCAGATGATACACTTGGAGACAGAAAATCCTTAAATACAGAGCCTAGAAATAATGAAAATGCTAAGAATGATGAACACACTGCATTTATAATGAGAGCAGATGAAAAAGGTATTTTTATTTTATCTGTTCCATAAGCAATACTGGCTACAAAAGTATCAATACATAATGAAAATACTAGAAGTAAAGATTGTAGCACGATGACACCCCCTAATTTTATAGCTAATATTAAGGTATTAAAGAACAATAAATTTGGTTACTTACATAAAAAAATGCATACACTTCTCTATATTTCAAATTATCACTTTATAAGTCAGCTATTCATAAATAAGAATATATGGTCATTCAAAATTAAAAAAAGAAAGGATTTTAATATGAAAATAATTAAGAAGCTAAGAGATAATAATTCATTAAATTATAAAAAATTTAATGTTAATATGACTGAGTTCGTAAACGATAATAATATTAAAAGTCCAACAAATTATCTACTAATTACCTCTATCGAAGAGAAATTTACCTATGTATATGAAAAAAATAATAACGTATGGGAAATGCTATACAAATATAGCACCACAGTTGGAAAGCCTTCAACCCCTACGATAAAAGGTGTATTTGCAGTAGGTCAAAAATATGAAGCTATAGGAACTGAGAATTCTTCAGCAAGATATGCTACTAATATAACAGGCGAGTATTATTATCACTCAATACTATATGATCCCAAAAATCTTTATATAAAAGATGATAGATTAGGTGTAGCTATAAGTCATGGATGTATAAGGTTAGCCACAAGTAGTGCGAAGTGGATTTATGACAATGTACCTGAAGGTAGTACTATAGTTATACATTAAAATATAAAAGATATAAATTAAATTTTTAAAACTTATCTCAAAAACAATTACAGTTTAATAAAATAAATAATAGTAATTAAAAAATGACGAACTACAATATAGCTCGTCATTTTTAATTACTAATAAGTTTATATAATGCAGGTTATTTTGTTTAGAAAGCGATTATAAATTATTTATGAAGAAATGTTTGAATTAATTCGATATATGTAATAAGATTGTTATGTAGAAAACTAAATTCAAAAGAAATTAAGCTTAAGTATAAATTAAGGATGGTAATAAATATGAGTAAACTAATTAAACTTCAAAGACCTAAAATAATAGATAATTTAGAAAAAGTAGAAGATGTTATAGGCGAAATACATAGTGAGAACATATTATCAAATAAAGTTATAGAAAATGTATCAATAAGTGGACTAGAAGATATAAGAGTTAGTTTTAATAAATGTATATTTAGAAATGTTACTTTTGATTACTGTGATTTGAGAAAAATAGATATGATGGATGTTGTGTTTGAAAACTGTAATTTATCTAATATATCTTTTAGTAAAGGGAGCATCTATAGGACAGAATTTATTAATTGTAAACTTATGGGAACTAGGTTTGATGAATGTTCTATGAAAAATGTATTATTTAATAGTTCATTAGGGAAGTACTCAAATTTTGCTTATGCAAAACTTGATGGTGTAAATATAATTGAATCTGATTTTCAAAGCTCTGTATTTCAAGAGCTTCAAATTAAAAAACTAGCATTTGATAGCACAAATCTAAGTAAAGCTATATTTTATAATACTAAGTTAAAGGGCATTGATTTTACAACTTGTAATATAGAAGATATACAATTGGGTGTTAATGATATATCAGGTGCAAGTGTTAGTGTAGTACAAGCACTTGAGTTGACAAGACTTATGGGAATAATAATTACGTAGATTGTAGTAAAGCCTCTAGAAATAGTTCTAGAGGCTTTTGTTTAATAAATATCTTCATCATCTTCAAGTTCTATTAACCCTTTACTATCTAAGAATTCTTCTTCATAATCTAATATAGCTTCTAGAATATCATGAGATATAGAGTATCCATTTTCTTTACATTTTTCATAAATATAATTTATCATTTCTTCAACTGATATAATTGGTTCGCTCATAAATATATTCCTTTCATATTCATATGCCTAAAATATATAATAAATTTCTTATATTATATGTTACCCAATAATAAATAAAATAGCAATTCAAAAAATCACTAAATTTAGCATGAATAAAATTTATATATAAATTATTGACAAAATATATTTATAGGTATATATTTTAATTAATGAAATATTAGCACTCAATAATCAAGAGTGCTAATAAATATAAAAAGGAGAGGTTTTAAAATCTCTTATTAAGTAGAATAATATTAACGAAATATATACACTGTGATGGAGGGATTTTATATGGATATAAAAAAAATGACTGTTAGAGTACAAAAAGGCTTAAATGATGCTTATAGTATCGCAGTAAAAAATCACAATCAACAAGTTGATATAATTCATCTTTTTAGCGCACTTGTAAATCAAGAAGATGGGCTTATTCCAAATATATTAGAGAAAATGACTGTATCAGTAGAAGCTTTGAAAGGTACTATAAATTCAGAGCTTAACAAACTACCTCAAATACATGGTGAGGGAATAAGCTCACAAGGCGTTGCAGCTACAAGAAAAATAAATGAAGTACTAATCAAAGCTGAAAGTATTTCCCAGGAATTTAAAGACGCATATATTAGTGTAGAACATGTTATGCTTGCTATTATGGACATTGAAGCTAATACTGCTGTAGGTAGAATATTAAAGCAATACAATATAAATAAAAATGACTTCTTAAAAGCATTATCACAAGTTAGAGGAAGTCAAAGGGTAGAAACTCAAGACCCAGAAGGAACTTATGAAGCTTTGGCACGTTTCGGTACGAATTTAGTAGACTTAGCTAAAAAGCATAAGCTAGATCCTGTTATAGGTCGTGACGAGGAAATAAGAAGAGTTATAAGAATATTATCAAGAAGAACTAAAAATAATCCAGTACTTATAGGGGAACCAGGTGTTGGTAAAACAGCAATAGTTGAAGGATTAGCAGAGAGAATTGTAAGAGGAGATGTACCAGAAGGTCTTAAAGATAAGATAGTATTCTCTTTAGATATGGGTTCTTTAATTGCCGGGGCAAAGTATAGAGGAGAATTTGAAGAAAGATTAAAGGCAGTACTTAAAGAAGTACAAAGTTCAGATGGTAAGATAATATTATTTATAGATGAAATTCATACAATAGTTGGTGTTGGTAAAACTGACGGGGCAATGGATGCTGGTAACTTAATAAAACCAATGCTTGCTCGTGGAGAATTAAACTGTATAGGCGCAACTACTTTTGATGAGTATAGACAATATATAGAAAAAGACAAAGCTTTAGAGCGACGTTTCCAACCAGTTATTGCCGAGGAACCAAGTGTAAGTGATACTATATCAATATTAAGAGGCCTTAAGGAAAGATTTGAAATACATCATGGTGTAAGAATACACGATAGCGCAATTGTAGCTGCAGCTAAACTATCCAATAGATATATACAAGATAGATTTTTACCTGACAAGGCAATAGATTTAATAGACGAAGCAGGTGCTATGATTAGAAGCGAAATAGATTCATTACCTACAGAATTAGATATGGTAAGAAGAAAGTTATTTACATTAGAAACAGAAAGAGAAGCACTACTTAAAGAAAATGATGACAAAAGTAAAACAAGACTTGATAAATTAGTTAAAGAAATAGCAGAACTTAAGTCTAAAAATGATGAAATGAGCGCTAAATACGAGAAAGAAAAGAATCAAATACTAGAAATTAGAAACTTAAAAACACAACTTGACGAATCAAAAGGTAATGTAGAAAAATACGAAAGAGAATATGACTTTAATAAAGCTGCCGAAGTTAAGTATGGGGTAATTCCTAAACTTGAAGAACAAATAAAAGAACACGAAGAAAAAATTAAGGAAAGCTATGAAAATGCACTTTTAAAAGAAGAAGTTACTGAAAGTGAAATATCACAAATTGTTGCTAAATGGACAGGTATACCTGTTACTAAATTAGTAGAAGGTGAAAGAGAAAAACTATTAAAACTAGAAGATGAGCTTCATAAAAGAGTAATAGGTCAAGATGAAGCAGTAACAGCTGTATCAAATGCAGTAATTCGTGCTCGTGCAGGGCTTAAGGATGAGAAAAAGCCAATTGGTTCATTTATATTCCTAGGACCTACTGGAGTTGGTAAAACAGAGCTTGCTAAAACTTTAGCTAACAATTTATTTGATAGCGAAGAAAATATAATAAGAATAGATATGTCTGAGTACATGGAAAAACATGCTGTATCTAGACTTATAGGACCTCCTCCAGGATATGTAGGATATGAAGAAGGAGGTCAATTAACAGAAGCAGTAAGAAGACATCCATATTCAGTAATATTATTTGATGAAATAGAAAAAGCACATGAAGATGTATTCAATTTATTCTTACAAATATTAGATGATGGAAGACTTACTGACAACAAAGGTAAAACAGTAGACTTTAAAAATACACTTATAATAATGACATCAAATATTGGTAGTTCATATTTATTAGAAGGTGGAGAAAATATAAGTGATTCTACTAAAGACCTTGTAATGAATGAAATGAAACACAGATTCAAACCCGAGTTTTTAAATAGAGTTGATGATATTATAATGTTTAAGCCATTAGATAAAGAAGGTATTAAAAAGATTATTGATATATTCATGCAGGCTTTAAGAAAGAGACTAATTGAAAAAGATATAGAAATAGAGGTAAGTGATAATGCTAAGGAGATAATGGCTAAAGAAGGGTATGACCCAGTCTATGGAGCAAGACCTTTAAAGAGATATATAAGCAATACTTTAGAAACTATGATAGCTAAGAAAATTATAGCAGGAGATATTTATAGTGGATGTACTGTAGTTATTGATGGAGATAATGAAAACATCAACGTATCTATAAAATAATATATAAAAAGGGCATTCATAAATGTGTATGAATGTCCTTTTTCTTGTAGAATATTAAAAAATATAAGAAAAAATCAAAAACACGATACTAGTCCACTTGATATAAAATATTTTAGTACAACACCATACATGTTTGGTGATAAAAAGGTTAAGTACAGTTTAGTTCCAAGGTCTATATACCAAAGTCAACTTCCTAAAGAAATGACACCTACATATTTGACTAATAATATTCAAAAACATCTACAAAGTCATGAGGCAGTATTTGATTTTATAGTGCAATTTCAAACTAATGAAAAAGAAATGTCAACAAATTATGCATATATTAAATGGAATGATAATAAATCTCCATTTATAAAATTAGCACAAATAAAAATACCAATTCAAGAATTTACAACTAAACAAAGAGAAGATTTAGCAGAAATTCTTTCTTTTTCTCCAGGCCATGCACTAACTACTCAGAGACCTATTGGAGATATAAATATAGCATGAATGAAAATTTATTTCTAAAATGTCTAAGTTTAGACATTTTAGAAATAAAGAAAAACTATTTGAACCAGATGAAAGATATTTTAACAATATTGATTAATCAGTAACAATATGCAAAAAATATTTGGATTAATTTAACAAATATTCTCTATAAAAAATTTATATAATTTGATATAATGAAAAGGAAATTACAATTTACTATATATTAGAGGAGCATAATATGACAAAACCATCAACTTTCCACAGTCAAGGATTTAACTGTGCAGAATCAATAATAAAATCATACAATGAAGAATTTAACGCTGATATACCAGTATCATTAGGCAGTGCTATGGGCAGTGGTGTTAGAGTAGGAAGTATATGCGGTGCTGTAAATGCAGCAGTAGTAATAATAGGATATTTAAAAGGAAGAAATGACCACTCAGAAGTTAATGAATCACCAAAATATTCTAAAGAATTAATGCAAATAATAAGAGAAAAATATAATTCAGAATTATGCTTAGATTTAAAAAAAGATAAAATAAGTTGTGCTGAAATAGAAGATTTTACATATGAAGCATTAAAAGAGTTATTAGCAAAATAAAATATGCCCTATAGATTAAACAATTTAACCAAGTTTATTCTATAGGGTATTTTATATTTAAGCATTAACTCCTAAAGAGCAATAGTACATGATTTAATTAAGGTTTATTTAAGGTTGTGTTTATAATAAATTAATGTTAGTATCCTATAATGTGTTTATCAAGTAAAAAGAGAGGATAAACATCTATGAACACAACAAAAATAAACAAAACGGGTATTAATATGACGCAACTAAAATTAATTGGTATAATTCTTATGGTATTTGATCATATGCATGAGTTTTTCCAATTTGCTCCAGAATGGTTTTCATATTTAGGAAGACCTGTAGCACCTATATTCTTATTTTCATTAGCAGAAGGTATGCACTATACTTCAAATAGAAAAAAATATTTATTTAGATTATATATAGGTTCAGTTTTAATGGCAATTGGTAATACTTTAATTGTTAAATATATTCCGCCAAAAGAAAGTATAGTTTTAATGAATAATATTTTTGCAACACTATTTCTTTCAGGACTATACATAATGTTAATAGATAACTTAAAAGAAAGTATAAAATCTAAAAATATAGCATCTATATTAAAATATATATTATTAATGCTATTGCCTTTAATAATATCAGCATTAACTCTTATGATTATGACGAGTCAAAATATATCTCTAATAACTTTAAAGATCATTATGATATTTTTACCAAATCCAATTTTAGTTGAAGGTGGTATAGTATTTGTTATATTAGGCGTTATACTATATTTATTTAGAGATAATAGAAAAATTCAAGTAATAATTTTCTCAGCAGTTTCTTTATTATCATTAATTTTAGGTTCAGGATTTGATTTGTATGCTGTATTTATTGAAAATTATCAATGGATGATGATATTTGCTTCAATATTTATGTTATTTTATAATGGTGAAAAAGGTAACGGCAATAAAAAGTTTTTCTATATTTTCTATCCGGCTCATATTTATATATTCTATATAATATCGGTATTATTTATAAAATAATAAAACAATAAAACGATATTGTTTCCTAGACTGCAGATAAATTTATCTGCAGTCTTTATTTTTTTTTATATTAAAAAATAAAGACTGTACATATTTGACAACAACTACAAATAAAAGTACTATAAAAATGTAATATAACATTTACTATAACTAAAAAATAGAAGTTAGGAGATAAGATAATAAATATATGATAAGTATATTAGTAGCAGAAGATGATATAAGAATACTAAGATTAATATCTGATTTTCTAAAAAAAGAAAATTACAATGTATATACTGCAAAAGATGGGCAAGAAGCTTTAGAAATATTTGATAAAGAAGATATATCACTAGTAGTATTAGATATAATGATGCCAATATATGATGGTTGGCATGTATGTAAAGAAATAAGAAAAAAATCAAATATTCCAATACTTATACTAACAGCAAAGGATAGTGATTTAGACGAATTATTTGGTTTTGATATAGGAGCTGATGAATATATATCTAAACCATTTAATCCTAATCTATTAATAGCAAGAATAAAAAATTTACTGAAAAGATTAGAAGTACCTAATAGTGAAGTAAAATATGAACATACATTAACTTATGAAGATATATCTATAAACTTAGACACCAAATTAATGAAAATTGATAACGAATATATAGAATTAAAACCAAAAGAGTATGATTTAATAGTTTTATTTATAAAAAACAAAGGAAGAATATTTGAAAGAGATAATTTATTAGATTTAGTATGGGGTTACGATTACATAGGAGATCCTAGAACATTAGATACTCACATAAATAGATTAAGAAATAAATTAGGATCTAAATCACAGTTATTAAAAACTATTAGAGGATTTGGGTATAAGTTTGGAGGATAATAATTTGAGGTCTATAAAAAATAAACTACTTACAGGAATTATATTAATAAATTCTATAATACTAATTGGAATATGTATTTTTAGATTTGGATTTGAAGATTTTTATATAAAACAAACAAGTAAGGAGTTAAGTAAGTTTGGAAAATCCGTTGGAGATTTAATAGGTGAAGGTACTAAGGATGATTTGATTAATGCCATATCGAAATATAGAGAAAGTGAAAATATAAGTATAGATATATATGATAAAGATGACTTATTAATCTTTACCAATAATTATACATCAATGGATGGTCATAGTAGTAATAACATGATAGGTAAACATGGTATGTCTAAAAAAAATAGATTCGTAATAACTAATGAATATAAAGTTGACAAAAATTTAGACTCATATGTTATTTCAGATAAATTACAAGGGACTGAGTTTTTAGCAACTATAACACAATTAGATAATAATCTATACTCAATAATATGTAAAACTCCAATAAGTGCAATAAAAAATAGTGTTGATACATCATCAAGTTTTCTATTGATAATATTTATTCCTATAATTGCATTCAGTATATTTATGGCTATATGGTTTTCAAATAAATTTACTAACCCAATAATACAATTAACTCACATAAGCAACAAAATATCTAACTTAGACTTTGATGAAAAAGTACACATACACACCAATGATGAAATTGAAGTATTAGGAAACAGTATAAATACATTATCTTCGAAAATAAAAAATACCATGGACGCTTTAAAAACTAAAAATGAAGAATTAGAAATATTAATAAATAATAAAATAAAACAAGAAAAACTAAAAAGAGAATTTGTATCTAGTGTTTCTCATGAACTTAAAACACCTATAACAGTTATAAATGGATATGCTGAAGGACTTAGAAGTAATATTTTAGATAGCGAAGAAGATAAGCAGGACTATATAGATGTTATATGTGAAGAAAGCGAAAAAATGGGAATGATGGTAAATGATCTACTAGACTTATATAAACTAGAATCTAATACCTTTAAAATTATAAAAAATAAAGTAAATATAGAAGATTTAATAAAAAATGTGGTTAAAAAACATGAAATTATATTAAAAGATAAAGAGATAAACATAAATTTAGACTTACAAGAAGCTTATATATTAGGAGATAAAACAAGACTAGAACAAGTTTTAAATAATTTACTTGATAATGCAATAAATCATATTGATGAAAAAAAACAAATTAAAATTTCTGCTAAATTAATAAATGATAATATACACATAGGTATATATAATAGTGGAGAAACAATAGAGGAAAGTAATTTAGAAAAAATATGGTACTCATTTGTAAGATTAGATAAAGCCAGAAATTCTAGTGACAACAGAATCGGATTGGGATTAGCTATTGTAAGAGAAATAATAAATCTTCATGATGGAAAATATGGAGTAGAAAATAAAAAAGATGGTGTAGAATTTTGGATTGAATTAAAAAAAGTTTATTTGTAACATTGGTGTAACATTACATTCCTATAATAAAGATAAACAATAGATAAATTACTAGGAGGTAATATTTATGAAAAAATCATTAATAGCTTTAGGTGTAGTATCATTATTAGGATTAGGAATGTTTACAACGGATGCTAGTGCAAGTGATCAAAGCACAGATTCTCAAATTATATCTGACGCTGATAATCAAGAAAATAATAGACAAAGAAAAAATATGTGTAGAAATTTAACCGAAGAGCAAAAAGCTCTTATAGAAAATGGTTATAATGAATTAACACAAGAAGAAAAAGATATATATGATAAGTACCATGGACAACCTAAAAGAGATTTAAGTGAAGAACAATTAAATGAATATTACAAAATTCAAGATAAGGTACATAAATACATGGGTGAAGAATTTATAGCTCAAATGAAAGAAAGAAGAGAACAAAGAAAAATACACAGACAAGAAAGAGAAAATAATCAAGGTCAAAGAAAAGGTTCTTGTAATCAATAGTATAATTAAATACAAGATAAGTCTTTCATAATTTATTCCAGGACTGTAGATAGGTTTGTGTAAAAGTAAATCTACCTACAGTTATTTTTGTATGAAATATAAAAAACTTATTTTTTATAATTTAGTAACTGCATTAAGCTTCTCAAAATCTAGTATAGTAATCTTTCCTCTTTGAGATGTCAAAATGTCCTTATTCTTAAAATCAGCAAGCATCCTACTTACCACCTCTCTACTAGTTCCAAGTTCTTGGGCTATTTTCTCTTGAGTCAAATATAAAAACTTGGTATCATTAGTTTTTTGTGAAGTTAAAAGTAAATACTTAGCAATTCTAACATCAATTCTTTCAAATGCAATTTCCTCTAAAACCCCTAATACATCATTGAATTTAGAATAAAGGTTTTTAAAAATATACTTTTGAAATTCTAGAGTATTATAAATATATTTGTTGAATATATGACTTGGAATAAATGCTATTATAGAAGGTTCTAGAACTTCTGCAAAAGCAGGATAAGAATCACTACTAAGCATACAAGACATAGATAAGTAACAAGTATCTCCAGAATTTAATTTATATAATGTAGCTTCTCTACCTTTATCTGATAGCTTATAAACTCTTATAGAACCGCTTATTATAAGAGAAAATCCAAGACAAGAAGCTCCTTCATGTATTAAGGTATAATCACTATCAAAATTTTTTACTATTAATGAAGATTTGATAATATCTTTAGCTTCTGGATTTAATGTATCTAAAAACGGATATAAATCTCTCAAATTATTCCAAATATTCATAAAATACCTCCTAAAATAAATAACTATAATCTATAAAAACACTAAAATAATACTACTTATATAAAATATAGCAAGTTAGCAATATAGTTATGTGACAAAGTCACAGAACTATATTTAAATATATCATATAATTAAAATATATTAAACAAAGTAATAATTAAAATTATAAATTTAACAATAGATAAAATTAATGTAAGTATTAAAAGTAAATTATTAAAAAGGAGAGGTTACTATGGCTAAAAAAGTTATTATAGTAGGGGGAGTAGCTGGAGGTGCATCTACAGCTGCAAGATTAAGACGTTTAGATGAAAATGTAGAAATAATAATGTTTGAAAAAGGTGAATATATATCTTTTGCAAACTGTGGTCTCCCTTATTATATAGGGGAAGTAATAAAAGAAAGAGATAACTTAATAGTACAAACTGTAGAATCAATGAAAGCTAAATTTAATATAGATATAAGAAATTTAAGTGAAGTTATAAAAGTAGATAATGATAAAAAATTAGTTACAGTTAAAAATCATAAAACTAATGAAACATACACAGAAAACTATGATACGTTAGTTTTATCTCCAGGAGCGAGTCCTATAAAACCTTCTATTAAAGGTATAAATGATTGTGACAACTTATTTACATTAAGAAATATACCTGATACAGATAATATAAAAGCATACGTAGATGATCAAAATCCAGACCACGCAGTAGTTATAGGTGGAGGATTTATCGGCCTTGAAATGGCTGAAAATTTAGTGGAAAGAGGAGTCAACGTAACTTTAGTAGAAGCAAGTGAGCAAGTAATGGCACCAATAGATATAGAAATGGCAAGTATGGTTCATCAACACTTAATAGATAAAGGTGTTCATTTAATACTTCAAGATGGTGTAAAAGCATTTGATGATAATGGTAAAAGAGTGATTTTAGCAAGTGGCAAAGAAATAGACACAGATATGATAATTTTATCAATAGGTGTAAAACCAGAAACTAAAATAGCAAGTGAAGCTAATATTAATGTAAATGCTAGAGGAGCTATTATAGTTGATGAATACATGAGAACTAACTATGAAAACATATATGCGCTAGGTGATGCTGTAGAAATAGTTGATTTTGTAAATAAAAGCAAAACTACAATACCATTAGCATGGCCTGCTAACAGACAAGGTAGAATAGTAGCAGATAATATATGTGGTAAAAATGTAGCATACAAAGGAACTTTAGGTTCATCAGTAGCTAAGATATTTGATCTAACAGTAGCAAGTACAGGTAATAATGAAAAAACTTTAGGAAGATTAGGTATAGAATATAAGGTGATTCATATACATCCAGGTTCTCATGCAGGATATTATCCAGGAGCATTCCCTATTTCATTAAAAATGTTATTCAATAAAGAAGGTAAAGTACTTGGAGCTCAAGCTGTTGGTATAGATGGAGTTGAAAAACGTATAGATATAATTGCAACTGCTATAAAAGGTGGACTTAATGTATTTGATTTACAAGACATTGAACCTTGTTATGCTCCACCATATAATTCAGCAAAAGATCCAGTTAATATGCTAGGCTATTATGCTTCTAACATATTAGAAGATAATCTAAATATTACAAACTATAATGAAATTGATGATATAGTTAAAAATGGTGAATTTATATTAGATGTAAGAGAAGAAATGGAGTTACTAGGTGGCGAAATTGAAGGTTCTATAAATATACCACTAGGAAAGTTAAGAAATAGATTAAATGAACTACCAAAGGATAAGAAAATACACATAACATGTCAAGTAGGACTTAGAGGATATATAGCATGTAGAATGCTTTCTCAATATGGATTTGATGTTTCTAATATAGATGGTGGAGTAAAAACTTATTTAAGTGTAAAAAGAGCAAAGGAAAGCATAGATAATCAGAATCATGATAATATAAAAAAGGTTGCTTTATTAATGAGATCTAGTAATGAAAATAATAATGATATTAAAGAGGAAAATATTATGAATATAGTTGGTGATGTTATATTAGATGCTTGTGGTCTTCAATGTCCAGGACCAATAAGAAGAGTGTTTGAAGAAATAAATAAAATGGAAGAAGGACAAGTTTTAGAAATAAAAGCAACTGATCCTGGATTTTCAAAGGATATAGCAGCTTGGTGTGAAAAAACAGGAAATACTTTAGTAAAATCAGAATTTAATAGCATAAAAAAGATGCTAGTAGCTTATATTAGAAAAGGAAGTACTACATTAACAAGTGCTCCATCTTGTTCTATAACTAATAATGATAAAAATGGGGCAACATTAGTAGTATTTAGTGGAGATTTAGACAAAGCTATAGCATCTTTTATAATAGCAACAGGTGCTGCATCTATGGGCAAAGAAGTAACAATGTTTTTCACATTCTGGGGACTTAATATTCTAAAGAGTAAAGATAAACCTAAAGTTAGCAAAGACACTATGGAAAAAATGTTTGATGTGATGCTACCATCTCATACTGGTAAACTTCCATTATCTCAAATGAACATGGGTGGAATGGGACCTAAGATGATAAGTCAAATAATGAAAAAGCATAATGTTGATGATTTAGATACTTTAATAAAAAATGCTATAGATATGGGTGTTAAGGTAGTAGCATGTGCTATGAGTATGGATTTAATGGGAATAAAAGCAGAAGAATTTATAGATGGAGTAGAAATAGGAGGCGTAGCTTCTTACTTAGCTTCTACTGAAGATTCAGGACTTAACTTATTCATATAAAAAGTAAGTTATATTATAAGAAATATAAATAAAATAATAAAGCCCTGGGATATTTAAATTCCAGAGCTTTATTATTTTCCAAGTAATTTGTTTTAGATATGATAAAATAAAAGACAACTAAAGGCTTCTTTGGACCTGGAACAGAAACATTTTTAGTTTTTGCAATTATAAAAATATATGGTTTTGATTTTTTACATTCATCAGCTAATACAAAAATATTAAACTTTACAAGTGATTTTATAGTATTACTATTATTTATGGTAAGTGGTCTAATACTGTATAAAGTGGCTATATTTTATGCACTATCAATGATGATAGGTGGGTATATTGGATCTAAGGTTGCTATAAAAAAAGGTTCTACATTAATAAGACCTATATTTTTAATTATGGCACTTGGAGTTGCTGTAAAATTAATATATCAAACTGTACTATAATTAAATATTATATACAAAAAGGTGTTTAGAGTACAAGCTTCTAAACACCTTTTTATCTAATGATAATCTCTATCTACTGTAATTATACAATTATAATCAAGATGAATGCCCTTAATAGATTTAGTAATATACTCTTTAAGCTCTTCATCAGGTATAGTATTTTCATGAAAAACTACAATATCAAAAATTAAATTCTTATTATCACCGCTTCCAACTACTCTAAAGTCATGTATCGATTTAATACTAGGATGACTGTCTATTATTTTTTCAATTTCTTCCCTTGTAGTAGATACTTCTTTTGTCTCAACACATATCGGATCCATATGAATTACTAGATGTACTTTTAAATCTCTAGATATTTCTCTCTCAGCTTCATCTATAATATCATGTATAGTCATGATATTAATACTGGCAGGAATCTCAGCATGTATAGAAGCAAGACATCTTCCAACACCATAATTATGCACTATTAGATCATGAACTCCGGTTATATGTTTATAAGATAAAACACGTTCATTAATAGCTCTAACAAGTTCAGGATCAGGAGCTTCTCCAAGTAAAGGGCTTATAGTTTCTTTTACTAGTGAGTATCCTGCATAAAGTATAGCTAATGAAACTGCAATCCCTATATAACCATCTATCGGCAAATCAGTAAATCTAGCTGCTAAAAATGAAATAACCACACAGCTCGAAGTGAAAACATCACCTAAAGCATCCATTGCAGCAGCTTTTAGTGCAGATGAGTCTATTTTATTTCCTATAAATTTATTAAATGTACTTAACCAAAACTTCACTAATATAGATACAAATAAAAGTATAAAAGGAATTAGTTGAAATTTAATTGGCACAGGATTTAATATTCTTTCTACTGATGATTTAACAAACTGAACTCCAACAAGCATAACCATAAATGCTACTATTAAAGCAGATATATACTCAAGTCTACCATGTCCAAAAGGATGTTCCTTATCAGGTGGAATACTAGCAAGTCTAAATCCAACTATTGTAATTATTGATGAAACCATATCAGAAAGATTATTAAATGCATCAGCAGTTACTGCAATACTTGAAGTTAATAGTCCTACTGAAATCTTAATTACAAATAATAATAAATTAGAAATTATACCTACAATTCCAGCTAAATAGCCGTATTTATTTCTAACCTCTTCTCTTTGGGTGTTTTCGCTATCTTTAATAAAGGTTTTGACTAAAAGTTTAGAAAGCATATAAAATAAATGCTCCTTTCTAAATTAATATTAAGTTTAATACAAAGTGATTATTTTTAGATTTGTTTTATAAGGTGTTAATATACCCTTTACAAATTATAATATAGCACTTAATTTAACAATAATAACTATTATACATAATTTAATAAGAATTTTGTATATAATTCCCAATATATATCTGTTTTAAATATTGACAAGCTAAATTATTAAACTTATTATAAATTTATTGTGTATCCTGTACATACATTCTATAACAAAAATTTTAATTTAGAATAAAATATGTACATGAATGGTTTTATCTTTTTAATAATGTATATTTATGGTATAATAAAATTTTGATGAAAGATAAAAATAACTATATACAATTTAGGAGGACATTGAAGTGGCAAATACATTTTACATAGTAAGACATGGACAAACTAACTGGAATATATTAGGCAAAACTCAAGGGCATGGAAATTCTAATCTTACAAAAATCGGAGAATCACAAGCAAAAGAACTAGCTGAAGCTATGGTTACCTATCCAATAGATTTTATATATAGTAGTGACTTAGGAAGAGCTGTTCAAACAGCACAGATAGTAGGAGAAAAAATAGGTATAGATGTAGAAAAAACTAGCGCGTTAAGAGAAATGGGATTTGGTGTATGGGAAGGTCTTTTAATAGAAGAAATCAAAAAAGACCATGCTGACACTTATGATACATGGAGAAATGAGCCTCACTTAGTAAATATACCTGAGGGAGAAACTCTTCATATAATAAAAGAAAGATTAGATAACTTTATAAAAGAAATAAATGAAAAATATGATAATAAGCACATACTACTTGTAAGTCATTCAGTAACAGTAAGAGTAATGTTATTATCATTCTTAAATTCAGGTATGGAAAACATATATAGAATAAAGCAAGATAATACAGCTTTAAATATAGTTGAATTTAGAGACTACGGCCCAGTTATAGTTAAAATGAATGATATTAGCCATATAAAAAATAATGAGAAAATAAATAACTCAGCATTAGAATAGGAGTGATTTTATGTCTAAAGTAATAGTGGTTGGAGGTGGACCATCAGGGATGATGGCGGCTCTTACAGCTTCAAAAAACAATCATGAAGTTATATTAATAGAACGTAATGAAGAATTAGGTAAGAAGCTTAAAGTTACTGGCGGAGGAAGATGTAATATCACTAATAATAGAGATATAGAAGATTTTTTTGAAAAAGTAGTAACTAATAAAAAATTTTTATATAGCAGTTTTTATACTTTTACAAATCGTGATTTATTATCTTACTTTGAATCTAACAACTTAGAATACAAAGTAGAAGAAGATAATGATCATAAGGTTTATACAAAATCTGATAAATCAGAAGAAGTAATAGAAACTCTTAAAAATGATTTAATAAAAAATAAAGTGAAAATACTATACAACAAAAAAATTGTAAACATTATAGTAAAAGATGAAAATGTAATAGGAGTAAAAATAGAAGATGGCGAGAATATATTAGGAGATAAAGTTATAATATCTACAGGTGGTAAAAGCTACCCTCACACAGGCTCTGATGGAATGATGTATGATGTTTTAAAAAATCACAATCATACAATAAATAAAATTTATCCAGCTTTAACACCTCTTACAGTAAAAGAAGGATGGATTAAAAATTTACAAGGTATTTCTATGCAAAATGTAGAAGTTTCCTGCAAAATTAAAAAGAAAAAAATATCTATAATAGGTGATATGTTATTTGCACATTTTGGGCTAACAGGACCAGGTATCTTAAAACTATCATCTCATATAAATAAATATATAGAAGAAAATGAATTAGAATTAAATATAGACTTTTTACCATATACTAGTTCTGATGAAATAGTTAATGTAATAAGAGAGAATCCTAACAAAAATGTATTAAATAATTTAAAAGGATTATTACCTCAAAACTTCTTAAAAGAGGTATTTAATATATTATGCTTAACTGATAAAAAGGCTAGTGAACTATCAAAAGTTGATGAACTTAAAATAATAGAATATATCAAAAATATGAAACTGACATGTAACGGAAGTAAGGGTATAAAAACTTCACAAGTCACTTGTGGTGGTATATCTGTTAAGGAAATAAATTCATCGACTATGGAATCAAAAATCATAAAAAATCTATTTCTTACAGGGGAAGTAATAGATTTAGATGCAGAAACTGGTGGATATAATCTGCAGATAGCGTTCTCAACGGGGTATCTTGCTGGAATAAGCGTGTAGGTGATTATATGAAAGTATTAGCAATAAGAGGTGCTACAACTGTAGTATCTAATAACAAAGAAGAAATACTAAATGAAAGTGCAAAGTTAGTACAAACTATAATAATAGAAAATTTATTAGAAGTAGATGATATAATAAGTATGTGTTTTACAATGACAAATGACTTAGATAAAGCATATCCTTCTGTAGCAGTTAGAGAAATCTTAAATATAACAGATATTCCAATGCTTAACTTTGAAGAAAAATATATAGAAGATAGTTTAAGAATGTGTATAAGAGTCATGATGTATGTAAATAGTGAAAAATCTAAAAAAGATATAAAACATATTTATTTAAATGACTCAAAAGATTTAAGAAAAGACTTAGTACAAATGCAACTATAATTTTAAAATTAAAATTATATATTAATATATCATTAGGAGAAATCATTATGAATAATTTAGTAATAGCTGTAGATGGACCAGCAGGAGCTGGTAAAAGTACAATAGCTAAGATAATAGCAAAGAATTTGAATATAAACTACATAGACACAGGAGCAATGTATAGAGCTATAACTTATAAGTGCCTTAAAAATAATATAGATATTAACAATGAAGAAAAAGTAATAAAAATAGCAAAGCACACTGATATAGATTTTAGAGATAACAACATATACTTAGATGGGCAAATAGTAAACGAAGAAATAAGAAGTATGGAAGTCAGTAACAATGTATCTAATGTTGCTAAGGTTAAAGAAGTAAGATACTTAATGGTAGATGTTCAAAGAGAAATAGGGAAAAAAAATTCAGTTATATTAGATGGAAGAGACATTGGTTCTTACGTATTCCCAGATGCGCATTATAAATTCTTTTTAGTTGCAACACCTGATGAAAGAGGAACTAGACGCCATAAAGAATTAACAGAAAAAGGATATGAAGTTAGTCTTGACGAAATAATAAATGATATAATAAAAAGAGATGAAATAGATTCAAATAGAGAATTTGCACCACTTGTTAAAGCAGATGATGCAATTGAAATAGATACAACTGCAAAAAGTATTGATGCAGTTGTAGATTCAGTATTATCTAAAATAAATATATAAAAAGTTAATATAAGCCACAATATACATAATTAAAATGTCTTATTTAATTATGTATATTGGTAATGGAGGGAGATAATCATGAGTTTTTATAATTTTATAATAAAAGCATTTAAGTGCTTTTCAAATGTATTTTTCAAATATAAGGTAATCGGAGCGGAAAATATTCCAAATGAAGGTAATATAATAATAGCTTCAAATCACAAATCAAACCTTGATCCAATATTTTTAGCAGCAGCAATAGAAAATAGAACAGTTGCAGCAATTGCAAAGCAAGAACTTTTCAAATTAAAACCACTTGCATTTGTATTAAAAAAATTAAATGTTATACCTATAAACAGAGAAAAGCCTGATGTATCAACAATAAAAAATATTTTGAGAGTTATAAAAGATGGATATGTACTAGGTATGTTCCCAGAAGGAACAAGAATAAAAGAACCAGGGTTTGGAAAGGCTAAAGGCGGTCTTTCTGTATTTGCAATAAAAGGTAAGGCTCAAGTTATTCCTATATCTATAATTTCTAATTATAAGTTATTTAATAGAGTAACTATATATATAGATAAACCAATATCTTTTGAGCAATATTATAAACAAAAACTTACCACAGAGGAAAATGAAAGATTAGCACAAAATGTATTAGAGGTTATAAAAGAAAACTACTATATACATTCAAAATAGTCTTTAATAGTAACCATAAGTTTAATATTTTAATGTAGGGAGATATAAAATGAAGGTTAAAATAGCTAAAGAAGCAGGATTTTGTTTCGGGGTCAAAAGAGCTATGAAAATGGCTTGGAATGAATTAGAAGTAAATAATGATGGTATATATGCACTAGGTCCGCTTATTCATAATAAACAAGCTGTTAGTAAATATGAAGAAAAGGGTCTAGTAACTGTAGATGAAATAGAAAGTGTTCCAAATACTAAGAAGATGATAATAAGATCTCATGGTGTGGGCGAAAAAATCTATAAAGATGCAAAACAAAAACAAATTAATATTGTAGATACAACATGTCCATTTGTAAGAAAAATTCATAGAATTGTTAAAGCCTATCATGATAAAGGATATGAAATAATAGTAATTGGAGATAGCAAACATCCAGAAGTTATAGGAATAAACGGGTGGTGTGAAAACTTAGCTACAATAATAAAAACTTTAGAAGATTTAGAAACTGTTAAATTAAATAAATCTAAAAAATACTGCGTCGTAGCTCAAACAACAATAAATTTAGAATTATATTTAGAAATAGTAGATAAATTATCAAAGCAATTAGAACATATAGTATTTAATAATACTATATGCTCAGCAACTAAGGTAAGACAACAATCGGCAAAGGAATTAGCTCAAGAAGTAAATTGTATGGTTGTCATAGGCGGAAAGCACAGCTCTAACACTCAAAAGTTAGTTAATATATGCAAAGAAGCTGTAGAAACTTTTGCTATAGAGACTAAAGAAGATTTAGATGTAAAAGCCTTGATTAACTATGATACAATAGGAATTACAGCAGGAGCTTCTACTCCTGATTGGATAATAGAGGATGTAATAAGATTTATAGAATCTATATAATTATATATAAAGAGTGATTGATGTAACTAAATATATATACCCTTTTAAAAATATTTTCCTAAAAGGGTATATATTATTTAGAATATGTTGTATAATCATATATGTAATAAATAAAAAAGAAAAGCCTTTGTAAAGAAGGTTAAGGAGAATTAACAAATGACTAACGGAACAGTAAAATGGTTTAACAACGAAAAAGGTTTTGGATTTATATCAGTAGAAGGTGGAGATGATGTATTCGCACATTTCTCAGCTATACAAACTGATGGATTCAAATCATTAGA
>NZ_JBXKIW010000061.1:0-56955 GCF_056995035.1 Romboutsia sp.
CCTTCAAGCCCCATAAGTGCATTGGTTAACTTTTCACTTTCTTCTAAGCTTTTTTCAAACTTATTTACTAAATTTAATATATTGTTTTCATTCATATTCATCACCTAGTTTTCATATCTTTCGTTTAGAATTATTAGTGTCTCTTTTATATAGTTTATATTTTTATTATTTTTATTTATTTTATAATCTATATACTTTTCATATAATAAATAAAATTCATTCATCCAAGCTTCCTTGCTATCTTTTTGAAGTGCTATTTGTAGAGGATTTAATCCTATTTCTTTAAATTCGTTTAAAATTTCTTCATAATTTTTATTGCTTAATACATGGCATTTAAGTACTTTTGTATAATTTTCAACTTCCATATAACATTCGCTAGCAAGGTTATACTCTTTTAATTTCAATAACTTACTACCTGCTTCAGAGTATTTCCCTTTTTCTGTTAGTAGCAAAGCTTCACATCTTTTTATATAATGATTTATATTTTTAACATTAGACTTTTTATACTGAGTTATTGCTTGTTCATATTTTTCTTTTGACTCTAAATATTTACCTTCATTAAAGTAATCATCATCATTTGATATATAATCAAACATCAATAATCTTTCATCAAATTCACTTATTTTTTGAATATAATTTTTTATTTTATCATATAAAGGTAAATCTTCTTTTTCTTCATAAAAACAAACATAATCTCTAGCACGAGTTATAGCCACATACAACATATTAAAGTAATATCTATATAATGAATGATTATCATAGCTTACACCACTAAAAATTTCGTCCCATTTTGCTTTATGCTTAGATATTATGTTATAACATATGATATAGCTTTTTTCTATACCTTTAATTTCTCCTAGTGTAAATACACTATCTTTTATACCATATTCATATTTTAGTTTTAATTTTTCTTCTTCATCACAAACTACTATGGCTACATAGTGTCGGTCTTTTACCATATTTAAAAGTTTTTTTTTATTATCTTCATCATTTTTTAATAAAAATGGCTTATTAGTACTTTCTCTTATTGGCTTTTCTACATAATCATTTCTTTTACTTTTATAAAGCTTTTCTATTCTTAAGTTAGCAATTTCATTAGATAAATCAACTATATCACTACAACTCCTATAATTAGTATAAAGAATTTTTTTATAAAACTTGTCATTATAACTGTTGTTCATAAATAAAGTTTCTATACGAGTACTATTAAAAAATGTTGGATTTATAGTTTGATTAAAATCACCGCTAAATAAAATATTATGTGGATTTTTTACTAATTTGTACATAAGGTATATTTGTATCTCTGTTAAATCTTGAATTTCATCTACTAATATAAAATCATATTTCTTTACTTTGTCATCATTTAGATTTTTAAGTACAATTCTAGTTATATCATTTTCATCATATAAGCTATTTTCATTTAGCCAATTTTCATATTTAGTTGCTATATCATATATAAGACTTCTATCTTCTTTACCATAAATAGAGTACTCATTTGGCAAGTTTAAATAGCTATTTTTATCTATTATTTTTTGATTTATTATTTCTTCTTCTATCTTAGTTTGTATTTTTTCTAAATCATTTAAAATATTAGTTTTATTTTCTACATTGCTATTATCCAGATTTTTTTTTATTATATCTATATTGATATTTAATACAAAGTTAGCTTTAATAAGTTGTGCAAATTGTTTATTATGTAAATAATTTATAGTATCTACATAATAGTCACATATTTTAAATTCAACATATGGCATCCAATTTATACCCACTAAACCTTTTATAATACCTCTTATTTCTTTGTATATATCAAATACATATATATATGACTTTTTTAGTTTATTACTTCTATTTACATTAGTGTAAAACCAATCCTTAAACTTATAAAAATCGACTGTCTTGGTTTTATCAGACTTATTGTATAAGTATTTACTAAGATACTTAAAACTAACTTTGCTGTTAAAGTTAGTTTTACCATTTTGAGAGCATATATATTCAAACATAGAACTGGTTTCATTCATTAAGAGTTTAGAATATGTAAAATATCCAATATTAATTTCATAGTCTTTGTATAAAGAATATATTTTATTTATCCCTACTGTTGTTTTACCACTTCCTGCACTACCAAATAAAAATAGTGGTGTTAAATTAGTTTTTAAGCATTCTTCTTGTTCTTCATTAAGATAATAGATTGCATTTTTCTCATCTTTTTTTATTAGCTGAAGCAATGTTTTATTATCTACAATACGAGTTATTATTTCTTCTGGATTATAATAATACGTTTTATAGTTTTCATCTATTAGTTCTTCAAATTTTTCTTCACTATTTAAGTCGTTGTAGTCTACATTTAGATTTAAGCTTTTCCCTCTTTTTATTTGATTATCATGATTACAATAGTCTAGTATTATTAAAGCATTTTCTACTTTAAATTCGTCTCTCATATGATTTACCTTAGATGCAAACGTAAAAAGTATCCTATTTGATATATCTACTCTAAATTTAAATATGTTGTCGTTTCCTTTTATTTTTCTTACTGAATAACTATTTGGTATATTTTTTATTTCATTATTATTCCTTTGTAATTCATTTATAAAGTTATCTACCTTTTCTAGGATAAAGTCTTTCCTTTCCTTTGGTAAATTCTTTATAAAGTTTTCTGTTATAAGCTTTTTCATAGTCTTACGTCCTCTAGAGAAAAGGGAGTTATCTATAACACATCTTTTATAACCCTTAATGCATTTTTATACATCATCTTTTCTATTTCATCTTCTTTAAACCCACCTTTTAAAAGTGCATTTTGTAATTTATCCATTTGACTTATATCTTCCATTTCAAGTCCATTAGGTATACCATCAAAATCAGAACCCATAGCTACTACATCTATTCCACCAATATTTACTATGTGTTTTATATGATTTACAATGTGTTCAACTCTTGATATATACATATCTCCTAAGAAAAACTTACAAAAGTTTAGTCCTGTAACCCCACCACTGTTTGCAAGTATCTTTATCATATCATCTGTTAAGTTTCGAGTAACATCTGTTACACTTCTAGCATTTGAATGTGATGCTATAAAAGGCTTTTTAGAAATTTCAGCTACATTATAAAATCCACCATCATTTAAATGTGATACATCTACTAACATTCCCAGTTCATTCATAGCTTCTACTATTTCTACTCCAAATGGCTTTAGTTTTGTAGTTTCATATCCTATCTGACTATGAGGGTATCCTATTTCATTTTCATAATTCCAAGTTAAAGTAATTAATCTAACTCCTTTTTCATATATCTTATGTAAATTTTCTAATTTGCCATTAACTGCTCCACCTTCTTCTATTGAAAGTATTGCTGATATTTTATTATTTCTTTCATTTTCTAATATTTCATCATAATTTCTAGCTAATGCTATCGTTTCTTTATTTAGCTCTAACTGTTTAAAGAACTTATCTGCCATATCCTCAAATCTATTAAATGGATTGCTTCTATGATTATCTAAATCAAAGTAAAGTGCAAATACTTGTGCTAGCGAATTTGCCTTTTGTAGTTTTTGTATATCTATTGAAAAGTTATTCCTATATAAATTTGAATTTGGATAGTCCATTAATTTATCTATTGTATCACAGTGTAAATCTATTATTTTCATAATATTATCATCTCCTTATTTATAATAATATCATACATGATATATTAATTTATATATAATTAAAATTCCATAGGTATTAGCTTTTCTTCATTGCATCTTGCTATAGCATATATTGTATCTGATAATCTATTTATATATTTTATTAAAAGTGGATTTACAGGTTCAACTTTTCTAAGTGTTAAGATTCTTCTTTCAGCTCTTCTACATATAGCTCTTGCAATATGTAAATGTGCTGCTGCTAATCCTGTCCCTGGTATTATAAATGCATTTACATTCTCTGTTTTATTTGTATATTCATCAATTATCTTCTCTAGATTTTTAATATCTTCTTCTGTAATTATTTTCGTAAATTTACTTTCATCTTTAGTTGCAAGCTCTGCACCTACATGAAATAGTTTTTTTTGTATATTAAATAATACTTTTTTATCTTCTTCCTTTGTGTAGTTTATGCATAAACCTATGTATGAATTTAATTCATCTATAGTACCATATGATTCTACCCTTATATTATCTTTATCTATTTTAGTTCCATCGTATAAAGAAGTTTGACCTTTATCACCTGTTTTTGTATATATTTTCATATTTTAAACCCTCTTCCTTTTTAATGCTTATTTATAAATTATACTTTATTTAATTTATACCTATTCTATTATTTATATATTTCCTGTATTTTAATTTATAAACTCATGGATTATTTTATAGTAGACTTTATTTATTTTTATATTGAAAAGCATTTTATTCCTACTAGGTATTTAAATTCATTACAATTGTAAATTTCATCCTTAGTATTAAAAAAAGCCTAAGTGTTAACTCAGACTTTTTAGATATTTAATTTTTTAATAAATCTATAATTATTACTTAAATGTATACTTTATTGACATAATTAGATGAAGTTAAGTAAAGTACACTTGGATAAAATAATCCAAAATTTATAATATCTCCTACTTTGAATGCTTTTGTACTGTCTTGTATATCTACAATAAGATGATCACTACTACTTCCTATAATTTCAACACCTTCATCTAGTGGGATTAAACTATCACAAAAAACAAAATCTTGTTTGCCAATTCCTAAAATAGCTCTTTTTCTTATTCCTCTATCTTCATAAACAGGTTTGTTTCCAAAAGCATCTATAAACATTTCACCTATTGGATAAGATGGTTTGTTTTTTATTTCTATTATTTCAGCTTTTAATGTAATTGTATCTTCATGCATTTCATCTACATCATATCCCCAATAATGTGGTAAATCACGTCCTACTATTATTCCTTCGCCTATTCTTAAATTATTTATTTTCTTAGGAATATTATTATCTAATATTAATGGTAGCGTAGTTGTTGCACCCCCTGATATTATGTCTAATTCTCTATTTATTTTACTTTCTATTTTATCAGCAGCATTACATAATTTACTTAAATTATCATAGGAAGGTTTTATAGAACCGTAGCAACTTAAATTAGTTCCAACTCCACAAAGTTTTACGTATTTTAATTCATTTTCTATGTATATAGCAGTATTTATAAATTCTTCTTCATCAATTATTCCTTCTCTTAAATCTCCTAAGTCCATCATAAGTATAACTTTATGTTCTTTATTTTGTTTTTTACATTCTTCTTCTATTTTATTTATTATTTCTAACTCTGAGTTTAAGCTAATATCAATATTTTTTACTACTTCTTGTATTTCTCTAAGCATTGGTATACGAATTAACATGTTTTCTTTTTCTATACCATACTCCTTAAGACTTATTAATTGTTCTATTCTAGAACTAGCAACGTATTTACATCCACCTTTTACCATTTGATCTACAATCTTTGGTTGAGCATTTGCACCCTTTACTACTCCTGCAACATTAATATCTAAAGCTTTACATAATCCAACTACATGCTTTGTATTTTCATATATTTTATTTAAGTTTATTTCTAGTACTGGATATTTATCTTCATATACCATAAAACACTCCCCCTGATAAATTAATTCTATTTAATGTATTTTATTCAAGTGGCATAACTTATATTAATAATCTATTTAAAAATAAACAGAAAACACTAACTTAATCCAAAAGAGCTTTATTTTTTATGTAGTATTTATTCCTACTAGGTATTTTAGGTTTTTGTAAAGTTAAAGCCCTAGTAATCGAGGGCTTTGGTTTTACTATCTAAAAACCTTCATATTATTTTCTATACTTAGATACTGAAGAATGCTTTGTAGTGGCAATTGTCTACTTTCTATAGCCATACCAAATTGTTCAAAGCTTTTTTGAGTATCATCTCCATAGGTTTTAACTATACCTTCTTCTAGTTCTTTTAAATGAATGTATAAGTATTCTTTTATATCTTCTACACTCTTTAATTTGTCTATCTCATCTCCAAGTAATACATGCTTGAATATTTCAAAGCCTTCACCTTTTGAGCTCCATATAAATAATCTATACGTCATTAAAGACATTTCTAAATATATTCCAGTACTTATAGAGTTCATATGGTTTATGTCTTCGTATAGATGTTGATTAAAATCTACGAAGCCAGTAGATGCTATTTCGTATGTTTTTTGTTCATTATACTCGATATTATTTTCTACTACTTTATTATGAAAATCTGAGTATCCACTACTTTGCATTAATATTGCTGCTAATTCTGTAGTTTGTACAAATATTTTCTCTTTGTTTAAAAATTGATTATTCATTTGTGTCTCCTTCTGCTTATTTTATTAGTTTATGTATTGTAAGCTTTCTATCATTTTAACATACTATCTTTTGGGGCAGTTAAAATACATATGCATTACTTTAGACTTTCATTTATTCCAGTTATTATTTCTTCTTTATTAAAAGCAAAGTAAGTTATAAATCCATTATAAAGTGTATCTGACATTTTTAAGGTTTCTTTTATCTTCAAAAAACTTTTTATAAATTCGTCTCTAGTTATATAACCTACAATGTAGCTTATTAATATTTCTATAAATGTAGATGTTATAACATATCCATCTTTGTTCTCTTTAAGACTTAATTGTACATAAGGAATTAAACTTACATATGCACAAAGTTCTCCTATACACTTTTCACTATAGTTGTTTATATTATTCCTTGCATTTATTTTAAATGTATCTTCCATTGGTATATTTTGTAGTAAGTCACATATAACACTGCTTATATATTTATTTAAATTACTTTCACTGTCTTTAGACATTCTCTCTATTATAGCTTTATCAAATTTATTCTCTGTATAATTTTTTAATTCAATTAATTTCATATTACTTCATCTCCTAAACCATTTTGCTAAGTAGTATGATGACTATACATAAGCCACCATTATATATTTTACCATTATAACCAATTTTGTCACTACTTAATTAATTTCATTATTCTAAAAATTTATCTAACTATACTAAATGTAAATACTTTCTCATTTAATGTTATCTTTTTATTGTCTACTTGACTATATAAAACATATAGTTAAGCTTGCAACCATTATAACTACAACTATAATACTTATAACCTTTCCCATTGGATTTGCAATATTTATACTCCATCCTGCTCCTAACCTTTTTTCCACCATAAGAGATGGATCTTCCTTATTATAATATATAAACCCATAGATCCATTTATCATCATCACTTTCACTGCAGTAACTAGACTTGTCTTTTGGCTTTAATGTTCCTAGCATTATATAAAAATAAATTAAAGGTACTGTGATAAATATAGGTGCTATACATCCAAATAATGTAAGTGATAGTGGTATATTTTTTCCCTGTACCATAAATACAGGAATTGTTGTTGTGATAGATTGAATAGTAAGCGTTAATATTAAAAATGAATATCCAAGACCGTTTAAGTATTTTGTAGCTTTTTTTCTATTTACCTCTAAATTTTTTGTATCTATATATGTTTTACTAGAAATAGTCCCAACTCCCATAACTGCAAACAATATAACCATTGATAAATCTATGAAATTTATAAAAAATACATTTATTATATTCTTTTGTGAAAAACCATCAGGCTTTCCACTTGCTCCCCAATGAGTAATTATAGTCTCTGGCATACTATTATAATTTAATAAAACATATAAAAAAGATGCTGTAGAAATCCCTATACATATTCCAAATAATATCTTAAATTTTTTCTTAAGCTTCTGTTTAGCCTTTATAAGTTCTGTATCTACTACAACTTTTTTAGGTATATTATTCTTTTGTGTAAAGAATTCATCATGCGCTTCTAAATATTTATTCTTTAAGAATTTTACTTCCTCATATGCTTTTTTTAGATACATAAAGTATAGTACTAGATATACTGTTGTAAATATTAATATGTTAGTACCAATATTAATATTAAATATAAAACCCGCCAATAAATATATTACGATAACTAATAACAATCCTATGTTTAGTTTCTTTTTAAAGTGTTTATCTATTTCTTTTTTAATATCTTTGCCTAATTCTATATTTTTGATATATACTCCATAAAAATAGTGACTACCACTTATAGATTGAGTGCTTAATGCTATCAAATGTGTGAACAAAATTATTAGAATGAAAATCATATATTCCATCAAATTCCCCATAATTATCCCTCCGTTTAAGATAATTATATGGTTAATACACTCAAATATCTATAATTGATTTACTACAGTGTTGTAATTATATAAATAAGTAAGTCCATAAACAGTTGCTGGTTTAGCTAACTGTTTATGGACTTACTTATTTATATATACTAATTATTATGCTTTTTTAGGTCTTAGGTCTGATTGACTTAAGTGTTTTCTTATAATATATGATGTACCATCTTTTTTGAATTCAGCTTCATATGAATATCCATACTTTTCTATTTCAACAAAGTCTAGTATTTTAACTGCGTCTCCTGCTCTTAGAGATATGTTTTTAGTATAAGTATCACTACCATCAACATGTACCTTTATTCTTCTATCTTTAGCAAGATATGCTATATCATTTATTTCGAATTCTCTTTTTATCATTGTGTCTCCTTAAATATGTGTTTTTACAATAGATTGTATTTATTCATTATACACGTAATTTACTATAAAAGCTAATAAATATAGTGATGCGTATAACAAGATTTTATCCAAAAACTTTAAATAATAATCTATAATTTGCTAGATTATTATTTTTAAATATATCTATACATCCATGTCTTTCAAATCATCACTTATTATAAGTTGTGCTTGTGTAGCATTTTGTACTTCTTCTATACTAAATTCACTATTTATCTCTTTTAATACTAACCCTTCCTTTGTAACTTTTATAACACCCATCTCAGTTATTATTAAATCCACTTGTTCTTTTGCTGTTAGTGGTAGATTACATTCTTTTAATATTTTGTGATTACCTTTTGCAGTATGTTCCATAGCAAGTATAACTTTTTTAGCCCCAACTACAAGGTCCATAGCTCCCCCCATACCTGGAACTAATTTTCCTGGTATCATCCAGTTAGCTAAATTTCCTTTTTCATCCACTTGTAGAGCACCTAATACCGTTATATCTACATGCCCTCCTCTTATTATTCCAAAAGAAGTACAACTATCAAAGAATGATCCCCCATTTTTTATAGTAACAGGCATTCCACCAGCATTTACTATATAATTATCTTCCTCACCTTCCTTTGGCGTTGATCCTATATCTATAAATCCATTCTCTGATTGGAAAGTTACATCCATATTTTCATCTAAGAAATTAGGAACTAAAGTAGGTATACCTATTCCCAAGTTTACAACGTCTCCATCCTTTAATTCTTTAGCAACTCTATTTGCTATAATACTTTTTAGTGTATTTTTATCCATTTAAATTCCCCCCATTTACTATATAATCTACAAATATATGTGGAGTCATTACTACCTCTGGGTTTATATCTCCAACTTCAACAACTTCATCAGCCTCAACTATAACAATATCCGCTGCTGTTGCCATTATAGGTGCAAAATTTCTTCCTGACCCACTATAGTAGCAATTTCCTTTTTTATCTACTTTACTAGCACCTATTATAGCTATATCTGCTTTTAATGGTTTTTCTATTATATATTCAACATCATCTATAACAATTTTAGACTTACCTTCTTCTATTATTGTTCCTATTCCAGTAGGTGTTAACACTCCACCTAATCCAGCACCACCACTTCTTACTCTTTCTGCTAATGTTCCCTGTGGTATTAATTCAAACTCAGTTTCATTTTCATTTAACTGTCTTATAGATTCTTTATTCAAACCTATATGACTTGATAATATTTTTTTAAATTGCTTATTAACTACCATCTTACCAACACCATACTCTATAAACCCTGTATCATTACATATTAAAGTCAGATCCTTAACATTAAGTTCACATAATTTATCTATTATATTATGAGGACTTCCACACCCCATAAATCCACTAACCATTATAGTCATTCCATCTTTTATGTAATTTGATATATAATCTATATTTATAAGTTTTTTACTCATATCTATTCCCCCTTACACTCTTTTTACTATTACTGCAGTACCCATTCCTCCACCAATGCATAGTGAAGCCAAACCATAAGTAAGTTCTCTTTTTTGCATTTCATGAACAAGTGTAGTTATTATACGACCACCTGATGCTCCTAATGGATGACCTAATGCTATTGCTCCCCCATTTACATTAGTTCTTTCTTCAAACCACTCATCACTTAAATTGTATTTTTCCTTTAGTTCTTCTATAACACCTAATGATTGAGCAGCAAATGCTTCATTAAGTTCTATTAACTCTATATCATCCATTGTTATAGGACTATTATTTACTGCATTTTCTATAGCAGGTACAGGTCCAAGTCCCATTACAGATGGGTCTACTCCACCTTGACCAACACTTATTATTTCAGCTATAGGATTTAAATTACATTTTTTTACTGCTTCTTCTGATGCTATTAGAAGAATACTACATCCATCATTTATTCCAGATGAATTCCCTGCTGTTACTGTTCCATCTTTTTTAAATGCTGGTTTAAGTTTTGATAAAGATTCTAGGTTAGTATCTCTATTTGGATACTCATCAGTATCTACAATAACTGTGCCTTTTTTAGTTTTTATTTCTATTGGAACTATCTCTTCTTTGAACCTTTTACTATCAATAGCTTTTATAGCTTTTGTTTGAGAGTTTATAGAAAATATATCTTGTTTCTCTCTAGATATACTGTGTTTATGCGCTATATTTTCAGCAGTAATACCCATATGATAATTATTAAATACATCAGTAAGTCCATCGTTAATCATACCATCTATAAATTCCATATTTCCCATCTTATTACCAGTACGAACTTTAGGATTAGTCATAAAAGGGACTTGAGACATTACCTCAACTCCACCTGCTATAATCATATTTGACATCTTAGCTCTTATTTGACTATACGCTATCATAACAGATTTCATTCCACTACCACATATAATGTTTACAGTATATGCAGGTACTTGTTGTGGTATATTTGCATATATTGAAGCTTGCCTGCCAACACCTTGACCCTGCCCCGCAGGAAGTACATTACCAAGTATAACTTCATCTAAGTCATTAGGGTTTATATTTGATTCCACTATTACAGATTTAATAACTTCACTTGCAAGTTTACCAGAAGATAAACTTGATAACCCACCTAGAAATTTACCTATTGGACTTCTTTTAGCCTTTACTATGTATACCTTTGACACTCTAATTCCCCCTTGCTTAATTGCTTATTTGTACAAGTATATTCAAGCAAGGTAATAATTATTAAGAATAAATTTTTATATATAATTTTACTGGACAGTTAAAAATTCTAAAAAAATAACTCTTTTAATTAGATTTATACTATCCTTAAAGTCATGATTTAAAAAGGATATAATCTATTGAAAGAGTTACTAATAAATATTTAATTTTTAAATTTAATTAAGCGAAATATAAGCTTTATATTAATCTATAAATGTTACAACTTCTTCTAATGGCTTACGAGGTGGTTGAGGTGGTGTATTATCCTCAGCAACACCTAAAGAAATCATAGACATTAATTCGTATCCTTCTTTTTCAAATCCTATAAACTTTTCTATTTCAGTCTTAGCATGAGTAGGTCCTGTCATATAGCAAGTTCCATAACCCATTTGAGTTGCTGCTAATAAGAAGTTTTCTACAGCAGCACCTATACCTTGAGCTGCTGCTTGAGATGATACTAAGACATCAAGTGTTTCTTTAGGTACATTATTTTCTTTTAGTATTTTGTACTCTATCATTTTGTATTCACATGAATATACTAATACTACTACTGGTGCATTTTTAAAGCATGTATAGTAATTTATTACACTCATATGTCTTTTTTTATCTCTTTCTGATGTTGCAAGTTGTCCTATTTTTTCATGGCTTTTAGTTACTATCTCTGCCATTTCATTTATTATTTCATTATTTTGAAGAACAACAAAGTGCCAATTTTGTTGATGTTTTGGAGATGGAGCATGAGTTGCTGCCTTTAATAATTCAAGTATATCTTCTTTTGGAATAGGAGTATTTTTGAACATTCTTACACTCTTACGATTGTATATAAAATCTAAATTTGTCATATGTATTTCTCCTTTTATTTTAGATAGTTTGACATAAAACTAATTATATAATCAAATTAGTTTTGTGTCAAACTATTTTTATATTAATTAACTCGTTGCTCTAGTTAATTAATTAATTTATAAAATTATTTATATCGTTTAACAAATCAATTTACACTTCTTTTTATCTATTTTTCCCTTTATTTATAAAATAAAATCACCGTAAACAAAATTTACGATGATTTTTATATTATTATTTTATTTTTTTAGATAAAGTATCTATAGGCATTAATTTATCTAAGTAGTACCACTTACATTCGCCATCTAAAAGCTTAGCATACTCATCCTTTGAGGCATAGTTAGAGGCCTTCTTATTATAGAATTTAAATTCATTTTTACCCATTTTATTTTTAACACTTTCATACTTAAGCTCTGCTATAAACTTGGAATCTAAGTATCCAAATATTTGAACTTTCTCTATTTTATATAAATCTTTAACTAAATGTCTTTTTATACGATCTTTTTTATCTTCCATTTCTAAGTTTAAATGAACTCCTACATAGTAGTTTCTCTTATTTTTCTTAGTTTCAAATTCAGATTTTTCTATTATAAGTCTTGTATGAATTTCCTTAGCTATTGCAGTTTTTATACCTATTTTGTGCTTATTTATTACACTTTCATCTAGATTTCTACTTATTAAGTAATTTAAAAAACCACATTCAGCTATTTTCTCTATAAAGATTCTTTGCATTCCTACTTCCTTTTGAAGTTCTTTATCTTTTATATCTTTAGGAACTAATTTCATATAGTCATTAGAATTTTCGACACTTTCCTTTGCAAATTCTACACATTTACTTATTTGTTCAGGTGTTATATTAACTGATTTAGTCATTAACTTATCAAATTTTTGTTTTATCTCTATATTTTTAACAAATACTTCGTACTTGCTGTTTGCTGTTATATAATTCATCTGTGACGTCTCCTTCGTTTTTGTATATATTATATAATAATACCACATAACAGATAATATATAAACTATCCCTTAACAATATTATTAAATTTAATAATATAAAAAATGGAAATTATGTCAATAATATTATTTATAATAAATATAAGGAGAACGTATCTATGGATAATTTTATAAAATATTTACACAATAATCTATATTTATATGAATTTACACTAATAAAAACTACCCATAACAAAGCTGTCATATTTAAATCCTTTAGAAAATATACAAAATGTATCTATATAAATATTATTGACGGCCATATAGAAATAAAAATCGATAAAATATTTGACTTAAAAGGGATGGCTCCTGGAATTGAAAGATTAATAATTTCTAAAAAAGTATTTGAAGATATAAATGAATCTTTAAACTATATTCAAAAAAATGTGGCTATTTAGGCTATATAAAAAGCATCTAGTCTGCAAATCTACAGCTAGATGCTTAGTAATTAAAAGTGTATTGTGAAAGTAAAACTTGAACCTTTTCCTATCTCTGATTTTACATATATTTCTTCATCTAAATGACTCATAATTTCAGAAGCTATAGATAACCCTATACCTGTACCCATTGAAGCATGTGCCTTGTCCACTTTGTAAAAACGATCAAAAACAAATGATATATCTTCCTTATCAATACCTAATCCAGTATCACATATACTCACCTTTATAAAATCCTCCTCAGCTACAACGTCTACACTTACACATCCTTCAGCTTCAGTAAATTTAAAAGCATTATCTAACAATATTACTAGCACTTGTATTATACGATTTTTATTAGTAAATACATCAGGAATATGCTTTAAGTTCTTCGGTATATTAAAAGTTACTTCTAAGTCATCCGCCATAACTTCAAATTCCTCTACTGCTTCTAGTATCATCTTCTCCACATTTACTAAAGATTTTTCAAGCGCTACGTTTCCTGATTGTAATCTCGACAATTCTAACATATCTTCAATAAGTAATTCTAATCTCATTGACTCCCTAAGTATCATTCTATAATATTTTTTCTTATCGATTCTTTCTAAGAATACATCATCATTTAAGGTCTCTCCAATTGCACGTATAGATGTAACTGGTGTTTTTAACTCATGTGATACATTTGCTATATAATCTCTTCTAGTCTGTTCTAATAATTTAGCTTGTCTATCATTTTCTTCTAGCTTTGTTGCTAAGTAGTTAAAGGCCCTTGCAAGTTCTCCTATTTCATCTTCCTTGCACTCTTCTATTCTAGTAGAAAATTCTCCTTGTGACATAGCTACAGTAGCCTTAGTCATATCATGTAGCGGTCTAATCATTCTGTTTATGAATATGTATAATGGAATTATTATAGATATTAGTGCTAAAACCATGCTTACTCCTAAAACTATGTAAAATCCATTTAGTGATGAAGTAAGTTGATCTGCAATTTTAATAAAAAACATAGCACCTATTATATTTCCATCTTTTTTTATCGGTTGACCTACAAGTATTACATCATCACTTAATCCATGTAGTTTTGTTACTCCTTTTATAGAGTTACCTTTTAAAACGGTACCTATGTATGGTTGTAGTGCTTTGTTAAGCTCATCATCTTTGAATTTTTCGTGATTATATTCACTTGAAATTTCTTCTTGTGATGTATCATAACATTGAATAATAGCAGATTTCATCAAACTTGAATCTACTATATCATTTAAGTTACAATCATTTCCTACAAAGTCAGTAGCAAGTTTATTTATTTGTTGCTGAATTTCATTTATATTCACACCTAGAAAGTATTGTTTTATTGTAAAACTACAGAAAAATATTGTAGCAACTACTGCACCTATGGCTGTTACAATTATTATTTTAAATAATCTTTTGAATATGCTTTCTCTCATTAAGATACCTCAAACTTATAACCAACTCCATATATAGATTTAATTTCCCATGTTAAATCATCTGTTGGAAGTTTTTTTCTAAGTCTTTTAATTTGAGTATCTACCACTCTAGTATCTCCAAAATAATCATATCCCCAAACTTCAGATAGTATGCTGTCTCTATTTAAAATGTTACCTGGATTAGATGCCAGCATATAAAATATTTTTATTTCCTTTGGTGTAATTTTCAACAATCTTCCTTTTACATAAACCTCATGAGTATCTACGTTTATTTCAAGGTCTTCATATTTAACGCAGTTATTTTGCTTACTTACTATTGTTGTTCGTCTTAATACAGTTTTTATACGTGTTACAACTTCCCTTGGTGAAAAAGGTTTTGCAACGTAATCATCTGCACCTACTTCTAATCCAATTATTTTATCTATTGTTTCTGATTTTGCTGTAAGCATGATAATTGGTACATTACTGTTTTTACGTATTTCTTTACATACATCAGTCCCAAACATTTTAGGCATCATTAGATCTAGTAGTATTAAATCTGGTTTGATAGTTTTCGCTTTATTTAATGCATCTAATCCATCATAAGCAGATACATAATCCATTCCCTCTATTTTTAAATATTCCCCTATTGTCTCATGTACTGATTCTTGATCATCACATATCAAAATTAATGTATTTGACAATTTCTCCACTCTCCTCTTTTGTAAAATCAATTGTAATCTCTAGTAATAATTTAAAAAGAAAAATGCTTTAGCATGGAAACTAAAGCACTTAGTAAGGTTAGGTTGTTACATCTATATCTAATTGCTTAAGGGCAAATTTAAAAGCTCAACCAGGATGATTGAGCTTATCTTTATATCGTAAATATACTTAATATAGTATATTTGATAGTAAGAACATTCCTCATCCCCGAAGAATTTCTTTGATATCATAGGCAGGTATCCTGGCTTAGCTTCGTCCTACTAGTTTACCTTCCCGTGAATTATCACAGTGGTTATAAACGTTCGTCCACATTACAGTAGCGGGTGCTGCAAAGGATTTTACCTTTTTCCCTTTTACTCTCTTGTAGAGTACCTATAATACTTTTAAGTTGTTATAATATACTTATATACTATACTAACTTTATTATTTTTTCAACATATATATATTTATTTTTCCTTTTTACTTCCTAAATAATATCCTATGAACCCTGCTCCTAGAGCTGCTTGAGTTGAAAATAATAAACTTTCTATTTCTCCACTTGGTGGTTCATATAAACTTTTAAACCATGGTTTATATCCTGGATTTATTTGAGTTATAACACCTTCTGCTTGCCCATCTGCTCCACCATATTCAGCACCTGGATTAATTAGAAGTGGAATTATTATAAGTGCTACAGCTAGTAAAAGTAACATCACATTTTTTTTATTCATTGATTTTATATTATTCACTGATTTCGTATTTGTGTTCATCATAATCAACTCCTTCTCCTTCTTTTTCATTTATTAAATTATAAATTATAGTAGTAAGTATACCTTCTGCTATTGCTATCGGTATTTGAGTCATAAAGAAAACTCCTAAAAATTTCACTGCAGACACCATTACTCCACCAGTTGCATCTGGAAATGCTAGTGCAAGTTGCAGTGCAGTTATTGTATATGTAGATAAATCACCTAGAGCAGCACTTATAAACACATTAGTTCCAGGCTTTACATTTTTCTTTTTTAAAAATTTAAATATACAAAATGAAACTATAGGACCTACTATCGCCATTGAAAAAGCATTTGCTCCTAAAGTTGTTATTCCTCCATGTGCTAAAAGTAATGCTTGGAATAAAAGTACTATTGTTCCTAAGACAGCCATAACACTTGGTCCAAATAATATTGCTCCTAAACCTACCCCTGTTGGATGTGAGCAACTTCCTGTTAGTGATGGTATTTTAAGTGCTGATAAAACAAATACAAATGCCCCACATAATGCTAGTAATACCTTTTTTTTCGGTTCTTCTTTTACTAGTTTATTTATATTTTTCACTCCCATTAAGAAAAATGGTATGAATACAATACTCCATATAATAGACCATTTCATTGGTAAGAACCCTTCCATTATATGCATTGCGTTTGAGTTAACTGGATTTAAGATGATTAGCATAAATGCAGCTGTTAAGACTAATTTTAACTTTTTCATATGTTTTCTCCCTCTTTCTTCATATTTCCCTTATGTATATTAAATTATTTTTACAAGTTCATTATATATATAAATTGTGTCATTATTGTGTCAAAATATTGGCAAAGTAAGTACACTTACTAAATTCTATTTTTAAACAATTTTTCTAAATATTTTAAATATTTGTACTAACATTAAAAAAGTTAGGCATATTGCCTAACTTTCTTAATATTAGTATTTTACAAACTATTACAACAATACATGCTATGTGTGCATTACTATTTATTTGTTGAACAAGTCATTAAGTTGGAAGCATAGAACTGTAATACCTTAGATATATATATATTAACTATTTCATCTCTTTCTATATAAACCTCATGCTTCGCTTCTTCTACATGATACAGTTCACATTTGCTATTTCCTTGTACAAATTTATTATGCCCACCTGGTTTTACAAATGTATCTTTACCAGCTTGTATTAATAACACTGGTACTTGAATTTTATTTGAATTCTTTACAACTTCTTTAGTTGCTTTGAATGATTCCTTTAACCAATTAAAAGATCCACCTGCTGTTTGTAAGTTTTTATCTTTAAGTTGCTTGTTAAAATATACATCATATCTTTTTTGTGAACTAGTTCCTGATCCTATTAAATCAGGCTTTCCATCAAATGGATTGTGACCTAGTATATACTTTTTACCTTGCCCAAAAACACACATAGCATTAGCTATTATTTTAGACACAAGGTCTGGATACTTACCTGTATCTATCTGCATCATAGGTGCATTCAAAATTGCTGCATCGAAATAATTAGGGTATCTTTCTAAGAATAATCCACCTATACATCCACCCATAGAATGTGCAAATAAGAATAGTTTGCTTTCATCTGGCTTAACTATAGTATCTATAAAAGTCTTAAAGTCCTCTACATAATAATCAAATTTTTCAACATTGATTTGGCTATCATCTATACCTAGTCTTCCTGAGTATCCATGACCTCTATGGTCTATAATGTATACTGAGTATCCTTCTTGGTTAAAAATTTTTATTAATTCTCTATATCTTACTAAAGATTCACAAAATCCATGTGATATAACTATTTTTGCTTTTTCTTCTTTTACTTCATATTTCTTATAATGTATTTCTATATTATTTTCCCCGTTAAAGTATTCCTCTTGTCTTTTCATAGTCTTCCTCCCACTTATATTGTAAGTGTTGATATTTCAAGATTTAACCTTGGGCTATAAAACACGACCCCTCTATATTATAATATATTAAATTCAGCTTTACTACCTCTTGATGTAGCTACTACTTCAAGTTTTGCATCAACTCGTTCTTTAAGTTCCTCAACATGAGAAATTATCCCAACTAATCTTCCACCTCTTTGAAGCTCTAATAAGCTATCAATTGCATTATCTAAAGATTGTGGATCAAGTGTTCCAAAGCCTTCATCAACAAACATAGTATCAAGTGATACACCACCAGCGTTTGATTGTACAACGTCAGAAAGACCTAGCGCCAGTGATAGGGAAGCCTTAAAGCTTTCTCCACCAGATAGTGAGCTTACATCTCTAGAACTATCTGTATAATTATCATAAATCTCAAGTTCTAATCCTTTTTGACCCGCACCTTTACTTTTACTTTTCTTTCTAATTAATGAGAATCTCTCACCTGTCATTTTTTCAAGTCTTATATTTGCTGCATCTATTATATCCTCAAAATATGATGCTAATATATATCTTTCAAAAGATATATATGGTGATTTTCTACCATTTGCTAAATCTGCAAGCTCTCCAACTACTCTATACTCTTCTTCTTTTTCCTTAAACTCTATATTAAGTTTTTCTACATTTTTAAGAATATCTTGATTACTGTCTAATATAGAGTATTTATCTTTTAATTTAGCTTCCATTTCTTTTTTGCTTTCACTTATAGTCTTAACTTTTTCTTCAATACTTAATATATCTATAAATTCTAAATCCTTGCATTTGTTTATAAGCTCTTCTTTTTTTGTTGTTTCAAAATTTAATTTAGCATTATAATCTTCAACTTGCTTTTGTATTATATCTATTTTAGCTATGTTTAGTTTAGCTTGTTCATATTGTTCTAAAGTATCAAAACCTTCTTTTTTCATTAAAGCTTCAAATTCTGATTTAGTTTTTTCTATTTCTAATCTTAATTCTTCTATAGTCTTGTTTATCTCTTTTGAAGTTGAAGTTTCACCTTCTACACTCTTAGAGATAGTATCTCTTTGTTCTCTTAAACGTACTAATCTTTGCTTACTTTCATTTAATATTTTATTCTTTTCATTTATCAAATCATTTAAGACTTTAATAGAGCCTATGTTTTGTGGGATATCTTTTTTATATTCCTCAATCTTAGTACTTACTTCTGTAAGGCGTTTGAAGTCAACCTTTTCTTTTTCTTCAAAGACAATTAGCTTCTTTTCATTTTGATCTATATTAATATCTATCTCACTAATTTTTTTAACTATACTTTCTTTTAAATCTACTTTTTCTTTAACCTTTACTAATTCTTTTTCTAGGTTTTCAATTATAGTTTTTAACTCTGTACCTTTGTTTTTAACGTCATTATAAGTAGTTTGCAAATATTGTTTATCTAAGTTTAAATTATCAGCAAATCTAGCTAGAGAGCTATTAACAAACTCTAGGGAATTTTTTATATCTGAGTTTAGAGCTGTTAAATCTCTAATCTTTAAGTTCTTTTCTTCTTCTAACTTATCTAAATTAGCTTTTGCTATTTTAAGTTCTTCTTTAGTAGGTATGTTAGAATCATTTTTTATAGTAGCAGGACTTGGATGATTAATTGACCCACATACGGGACAAGGTTTATTAGATTCTAACTTAGAAGCTAGTATACCAGCTTGTTCCTTTTTGTATAAATCATCCATAGTTTCATATTTATTTTTAACTTTTAAATATTCTTTTTCAAACTCTTCATAAGCATTGCTTAGTTCAAAATGTTTAACTTTACACTTTTCATGATTAGCTATAACCTTAAATAAATTTCTTATGTCTTCTATAGTTTTATTTTTATTATTTATTTCATTTTCAAGCTCAACCTTCTTAGTTTCAAATGAGGCTATATCCTTTAATATATTTTCATTATTTAACTTTTCAAATTTTAACTTTTCCGTTAATTTCTTATTATTTAATATTTGTGCTTTGATTTCTTCAACACTCTGATTAAGTGATATAACTATACTTTTAAGTTCATCAAACTCGGCTATCTTAGGTTCAATATTTTTTAGGTTATCAATTTCTATAGCAAGCTTTTCTCTTTCACTTTCCTTAGCTTCTTCTAGATTTAATGTTTCTGTAGCTGTTTTAAAATCTTCGCTCAATCTATCTAAATTACTTAAGCTTAGTTTATAATCTTCTTCCCTTTTAGATAATTTATCTTTGTTATCATTAAACTTATCTTGTATATACTTAACTTCTTTTGCACTCTTATAACTCACTATATCCTTTTTCTTAGTTTCAAACTCACACTGTCTAGTTAAAAGTTCTTCGACTACTTTTATGTTCGCTTCTTTTTCCTTAAGTAGGTTATTGTTATTTTCTATCTTAATTTTTTGTGCATTAATATTATCTAAATTACTTTGTACATTCTTTGACTCTTCACTAAGTAATTTATAACTTTCACTATTTTTAGCTATAAGGTCTTTTAAGTTTTCTATAACTAAAGGGAAGTCAACATATTCTCCAAGAACTATATCATGTTCTCCTTTTATATTTTCTAAGTTAGTTTGCATTTTCTCTTTGCTTTTATTTCTTCTCTTATTAAGGTCTATAGCTTTATCCTTAAGTTCTACTTGTATCTTTTCAAAGTCATATGTATTAAATATCTTTCTGAAAATACTCTCTCGCTCTAGTGAATCTGCAAGTAATAACTTTTTAAACTCACCTTGTGGAAGCATTACAATTTGTTTAAACTGATCTCTAGTTATACCTAAAATCTCTACTAATTTATTAGTGACATTTGTAACCTTAGTTATAACCTTTCCATTAGGTAGTGTTAAAGTAGCATCAGCACTTTTCTCTGTATATCCGTCACCTTTTACTTTTTTCTTTTTCTGCTTAGGAACTCTATTTACAATATATGTTTCTCCCCTAAGGTCAAATTCTAACTCAACAAAGGTTTCAACAGTATCCTCTGCAAAGTGGCTTCTTAAAGAATCAGTTTCTCTAGATTCTCCACTAGCCTCTCCATAAAGTGCATAACTTATTGCATCAAAGATAGTTGTCTTGCCTGCTCCTGTTTTACCAGAGATAACAAATATATTTCTTCCATTTAATTCTTCAAAATCAATTACTTGCTGTGTTGCATATGGGCCAAAAGCACTTATAGTTAATTTTATAGGTCTCATTTACTTCTCTCCTTTCTTTAAAACTTCATTAATTGTACTCATTAATACTTCTTCTTTTTCTTTGGTATAATCTCCACTACCTAAATCCTCATAAAATTCCTTAAATAAGTCTATCTTACTTTTACTTTTGTATTCTCCCTTAGCAGATGTCTTATCTTCACTATACTCACGTTTTCTTTCTCTAGTTATTAACATAGTATTTGGATAAACCGATCTTAACTTCTCCATAGGATTTATTAATTCTCCATCATCAGTTAATATAGCTTGTATATAATCTTCTTTTCCTTCTTCTACTTCTCTTCCTTCTTCTACTAAATTCTCAATATTGCCTTTTAGAACTCTCATGTCTCTAAGTGGCTTTAATTTTTTAAATTCTATATTTATAGATTTATCATCATTTATATCTAGTATTGCAACTCCCTTTTTCTGATTAACTTCAGAGAATGAATATTTAAGTAGAGAACCTGAATATCTCATTTCCTCTCTTCCTATTCTTTGTCTACCATGTAAATGACCTAATGCTACATAATCAAAATTCTCAAATAAATTTCCATCAATAAGGTCTGTACCTCCAATTGATAAAGGTCTTTCTGATTCTGATACTTCAAGGTCCGCAATTTCATACTTTTGTTCATTAGATTTTATTGCATCATTAGATTCTATTGCATCATTTCTTTTCATAGTCACATATCCATGACTTACTAATATATTTATCTCTTCTTTATTTAAATTTTCTTTTATATTATTTATAGTTTCAGACATTGCATCGTTGTGGTTTTTGATTGCTTTGTTATCAAGAAGCTTCTTTACTAATGCGGGGTCTTTGTATGGTACTAGATAGAAGTTAATATTTCTATTGTCATCCTTTATAATTACATGCCTATAAAGTTCGTTATCTCGACCACAAATGTATAGTCCTTGTTTTTCTAGTATTTTACTACCAAAACTTAGTCTCTCTCCACTATCATGGTTTCCTGATATAGCTACTATTTTTATATTTTTATCCATTATTAAAGTACTTAGAGTTTCATTTAAAAGTTCTACCGCTTCTAATGGTGCAATTGATCTATCATATATATCTCCTGCTATTATAAGTACCTTTGGTTGTTCTTCTTCTATAAGTTCTATTAGTTTATTTAAAATGTATTTTTGATCTTCAATCATTGAAAATTCATTTACAATTTTTCCTATGTGCCAATCACTTGTGTGAATAATTTTCATACCTTTTTCCTCCCTAAATTCGCTCTTTCATACTATTTATATTATATGGGTATATTTCACATAAATAAAGTCTAGAAAATTAGTATTCTCTAGACTTTATTTATATAAAACTTTTTTAATTCTTTTATGTATTTAATTACTTTAATGTATTACATTTTCCACCACATTCAAAACACGTATAATCTGGCTCTGAGTTTTCGCTTATTTGTACTGATATAGATTTACATTTATCACATTTAAGCTTGTACACATTTCCACTATTTAATAATGGCTCTATTAAGTTATTGTTATTATTCTTTTCTTTCATTCTATAATCCTCCCTTGATTTATCATTTATTATCTATAATATAACATATTTTGTTAATATTTTATATTATCATATCTTGTTTTGAAACATTACTATTTTTTACATTACATGCTAGCCAGTATAAACTATATGATAAAAGCCTGAGATGATAATGTTTATATCAACGCAGGCTTTTGTATAGATTTATTCGAGACTTTTGATAAGATTAATATTATATTGTTCTACAGAGTTTAATTCATTTAAAGTTCCTTTAAAACTTGAATTTGGGTAATACCATGACATACTGTTAAAGTAATTCTTATACTCTGTTTTCTTAAAAACATATCCATATCTTGCAAATATCTCATTTCTAATTAGTGCTAATGTACTCTTATCATATCCATATAATTCTTCCTTACTTAAATATCTAGTACTGCTATCAGGAATTATATAATAATCATATGAACTATCCGTATAAATAGGAACATCATTTTTATATATGTGTATATCTTGCTTTACAACTTCTTCTTTTGGCTCTTTTTGTTGTTTTTCTTCATTAATTGCTTTTGTTAAATCACTATAATATTCAAAAGTCTCTATATTATAATTATACGTCTGTGCTTTATTTAAATATTTCAATGTCGTTTCATAGTTTTTATTATTAAAATTTTCTTTTGCTTTTTTTACATACATTTGTATGTACATGGTATTTAAATCACGTTCTTCAATTACGCCTTTTAAGTCCATTAATGTATCTTCAAAATTTTCATCTTCTTTTATTTTATTGCTTATCTTTTCAACTATATCATCTGTATATTTAATTTTTATTGCATCTGTGTAGTAATTTATGGAGCTTGAAATTGAATTTGCTTTGTTACCTTTCGTCTTATAGTAACTATATAAAATACTATCTTTAGCTAATAGGGTTCCTATAAGAAATATTGTAATAACTATTACTATAGGTATTATGATCTTTTGTTGCTTGTTTTTCTTTTTAATCTGCTCAGTATCTATCTGTTTAATTTGTTCATTTTCTTTCTGTTTTCTAATATCATTACCACAATGCTTACAAAATAAAGCTTCCTCTTCCAATTGTTTACCACATACTTTACAAATCTTCACAGCATACACCTCAATCACTTTAATTAATAAATATAAATCATCCGTACATTATATGTAAACTTATTCAAAATATGGATAATATAATCATTTATATTTTAAGGTTAATTTTTTTGTATATTATTTCTTAAATATTTTTCTAAAGTTAGACAATAATAAGTATTGTAAGTTAAACTTATTACAAACTATTAGGAGGGCAAATTAATGAATAAGCAACCAAAGTTTAATAGCAAAAGTAATGTTAAAATGTCTTGTACTACAAAGAGAAGATTAGAAGGGTCTGATCCAGAATTTAAAAATGATTGTGGATGTAAAGAAGAGAAAAATAAAAAATACACTAACCAGTTTAAATAAAAATTTAATTTTTATAAGGAGATGAAAAAATTCATCTCCTTTTGAAAATTTATATATTCATATCCTTTTTCTTATAAACAAAATAACTTCCTGCTATTGAAGCAGAAATTATACATAATCCAATTACAACAAACTTAATATCAAAACCATTCTTTAAAATTTCGCCTGGAGCATAATAGTCAAAAGGAGAAAAATACTTAAACCAACTAAAGCTTTCTTTTAACTTTCCTATTATACCTAAGAAATAAGATACAAAGAATATTCCAATAGATATAGGAATCGCTCCCTTATCAGACTTTATAAGTGCTGATATTAACATACCTAAAGACATGAATATAAATCCAAGTAGTGAGATTCCTATAAATACAGATTTAATATTTATAATTAATTCTATAACTTCAACATCTTCTGGCTTTACAACATAACAAACTCCCATAGTAAATATACTAAGTATTATAATATAAACATAATATATTGCTGCTACTGAACATAACTTAGCTGTAACTATCTTAGTTCTAGTTATAGGCTTAGAATACAAAAACTCTATAGTTCCTTCACTTTCTTCTCTTATAAGAGCATTCACTCCTAAAATAGATCCATAAACAGCACTTGCCATAGCAACATATTGAATAGCGTAGCCTAAATAATAAAATATATCTGTAAAATCTAATCCTGCATCAATATTAAAAGCCTTTAATAAGTCACTTGGAAGAGCATCTAGTTTTGTATTTACAATATCTTTCATTCCACTGTTTTCCATACTAGGGAATAATGCCATAAATAAAATTATTAAAGCCCCGCATACTAAGGACCATATTATACAAGATTTTAATAATCTTTTAAATTCAAACCTAAATATATTCATTATTTTTCCCCCTCCTGATTTTCATAATAATTTAAAAATGTATCTTCAAGATTTTCTTTTTCTATTAATAACTCCTCAACCTTATATTTGCTAACTTCTTTTATAAGAAAATCAATATTCTTAGAGTATATAAAAGTATAGATATTTTCATTTTTACTTAAAAGTTTATCTCCTAAACTTAAAACAGCTTCTTCATTGATATCGGCACTACTTAAAGTAACCTTTAAACCAAGTTTAGTTGTAGCTTTTTCTATTTCTATTATATCTATAATACTACCTTCCTTTATTCCTTTATTACGCAAACTCTATCACATAAGCTTTGAACTTCTACTAAATTATGAGAGGATAAAAATACAGTAGTTCCTTTTTTCTTTTCTTCTATTAATATATTAAAAAGTTTTTTTTGCATTAAAGGATCTAATCCATTGGTAGGTTCATCTAGGATTAAAAGCTTTGGACTATGAATTAAGGCTTGAGCAATAGATACTTTCTTTTTATTTCCTAAGCTTAGTTCTCCCATTTTTTTATCCATGTCTAATTCTAGCTCATTACAAATTCTTTCTACTTCTTCTTTACTAGCCTTAGAATAAAAACTTTGTGCATATTTAATGATATCTTTAACTTTTATATCATCATAATATCTAACCTCACTTGGCACATATCCTATATACTCTTTTATTTTTTCACTTTCTTTAACCGTATCCATGCCAAGTATTGTAGCCTCTCCACTCGTTGGATATGTGAAATTTAGTAAAGTTTTTATAGTAGTTGACTTACCTGCACCATTAGGCCCTATGAATCCAAATATTTCTCCTTCTTTAACACATATATTAACATCTTGTATACCTCTGTTTTTACCGTAATTTTTTGTTAATTTTTTTATTTCTATTACATTCACTCAAAGCACCCCCTGTAATATTTTATTATTTAGCTCTTTTATTTTTATATTTATTTAATTTCTCATTAAATTTTTCTCCGGTAATTTTATAATACGTTGCCATAGATGTAAATGCTAAAATATACATTATTGTAAATCCTAAAGTAAATATTGAAATATTTTTCTTATTAGATAAATCAAATAAGTTAAATACATTTGAGCTTACTATAAATACACTAAGTAAACTTATATAATGAATGATGGTTCTTACATATATAGATATCTTAAGTGCTTTATCATAGGTGTATAGCATATATTGAAGAAAAACTATAATAAGCGCTAAAAGTGCTAGTTGTAATAATACACTTATTTTTATATAATCTATTCCATTAATATAATTAATAATTGAATAGATAGCTACTTCACCTACAAAAAACATTGCTGTTAATGCTTTTATTTCATATAAATATTTTAATTTTTCTTTCATAATTTCTCCTTTCTAATAATTTATTTTCTTTTTTAATATAGGTACATACTGCCTTGATACTACTAATCTTTCTTCATTTTCTAATAAAACTTCTACCTTACCTCCAAATAGTGGTTTTATCATCTTTATCTTAGATACATTTATAACTGTTGATTTTGATGATCTAAAAAAATCTGTATCTGGATATATCTCTTCTATTTCGTATAACCTTAAAGAGGTTTCATACACCTCATCTTGTGTATATACAAAATTTTTTTTATCTACAGATTCAAAATAGAAAATATTATCTATATCTAAAATAAATAGATTGCCATCTCTAGTTACAGTTAACTTTATATCATTGGATTTTATCATTGATACAATCTTTAGTATGTTGTCATCTACCTTTTTACAGTTGATTATAATTTTTAACTCTTCATTTTCCTCACATTCATTTATTACTAGTTTCATTGCTTCCTCACCTTTATAGTTTGTTATGTTCTATATTATTAGTATATGCACTATAGATTCCAAATTCAAATATTTAACACTAAGTTGTAGTATCTACTTACTAAGTTGCACAAATGAGCTGCCTCAAAATATAGATTTGAAAATTGATTTCACATTTGTTTTTAAATTATAAATTATCTAAAATTTGTTTTACACTAATAAAGCTCCAACAAATATAGAAACCTAAGATTACACCAAAATGTAAAGGAGGTTTTTATATGCCGGAGCTTTATAAATATTCTATCCAGGAGATAAAAAATTTAAACTTATGTAAATATTTTTATGCATTATAATGTAAATAAGTTCATAACTTCTTTTGAAGAAATATATTAGCTTATGGTAAATAGTCAACCATTACAGCACTACTTCTTCTTTTTGCCAAGATACCTTCTGCTGATGCACCAACATTATATACCCCTTCTATAAACCTAACGTTTTATCTTGTATATTTATATATTCACTTAATTGATCAATAGATGTTGTTATAAATTCATATACTAAATAATTTGGTTTTATTATATCTATTAATGATTTTATTTTTTTATTTGTGAACGGTTTGTGTTGATCTATTTTTAATATGTGAAAAATTATATTATCGTTTATTTCATTTATTTTAACTTCTTCATTTTGATATTTTAAAATTTGGCTTTTAACATATTCTGAAGATATCGACTTACTTAAATGAATTCCATTTATATATTTCTTTAAATCCCCTAAATTATTTACAGTATCTATTAAATAATCTATTGCCTCTTCCTCTGTATTTATTTCTAAATTTGTATTTAGCAAATGCCCAGTATCTAACATAAATCCTTTATTTTTATATTTAATCTTCTCTATAAATTCTTTTACTAGACTTTTATCTAGCATTGTAAGGCCTGGCCACCATAAATTTTCAAATAGTATTTTTATATCTGTATCTAAATTTTCAAATATATCATTTACAAGTTCTACTGTAGCATCTAATACTTCCTTATCACTATATGTAAAGTTATAATCATAACAATTTTTTAGTTTCACATGAGATACATGAAACACTACGTACTCTGCATTTAAATCTTCTGCTTTTTTTATTTCTTTTATATAATAATTTATTATGGCTTTTTTATTTGTTCCTCCATAATGATTTATAACGTCTTGTATACTCTTAAAATCTTCTAACATACCTTTTTCATTTCCATTCCAAAAATCTAACCACATAGGATAATGTTTTAAATGGATACCTTTTATTGCTTGTTTAGATATCAAATCTTCTTTATATTCTAGTGGTTCTAATAATTCTATAGCATCTATTTTATGATTCTTTAAAAATTTTTTTATATTTTCTTTATCATTTTCATATCTATCCATATCGTACTTGTATGTAGATAAATTCATTATTTTTAACATTTTCATTTTTCCCCCTAATATTTTAACGTTTATAAAATTATCTCACCAATTATGAATTTTGTTAATAAAAAAATAACCTCCTTTGGTTAAATACAAATTCATCCAAAGGAGTTATTTATTAATTTCAATATATAGTCTTTAAAAAAGTTTTATATCTTTTAAATAATTTACTTTTCCTAAATGAGTCATATCAATATTTACAGGAGTTATAGAAATATACCCTTCTTCAACACAAACTATATCACTATCTTTATTTTGTTGTAGCTCTTTTACTTTTCCACCAATCCAAAAATATCTTTTTCCATATGGGCTGAACCTTTCTTCCATAACATTTTCATATTTTCTCTCACCTAATGTAGTCACTTTAAATCCTTTAATATCTCCACTAGGTATATTAACATTTAATATGCAATCTTCTAAGATATCTAATTTATTTTTTATATCTTCTACTATCTTTACTACATACTTAGAAATTTCTCTATAAGTTTCTTTTTTAACATTAAATTCATTATAAGAAATAGCTATTGCAGGCTTGTTTTGTACAAGTCCTTCTATTGCTGCTGATACTGTCCCCGAGTATATAACATCTGTACCTAAGTTTGGGCCATTATTTATTCCACTTAATACTAAATCTATATTAATATCTTTAAATAATGCTTCTAGACCAACTTTAACACAGTCAGCTGGTGTACCTGTTATAGAGTATACTTTAATATTTTCTTGTATAAATTCTTCATTTACCATTATAGGACTGTGTATAGTTATAGCATGTCCTGTTGCACTTTTTTGTGTATCAGGTGCAACTACATATACATTTGCTATATTTGACATTTCTTTTGCTAATTCTATAATTCCATCTGCTCTAATTCCATCATCATTTGTTATAAGTATATTCATATTATTTATCTCTCCTTAGATATTATAGTGATATTATCCTTCAATCTACATCAATTATGCAAAGCATGAGTTAAAATTAAACAACTCATTAATTTCACTCTTAGATAAATTAGAGAATAATCTAAATTTTTCCAATCTGATTATATCATAAATTTTTATTTTCTTCTATTTTACATTCTTTAATTAATATATATATAATTTTCATATAAAAAAGGGGGCTTTCTATTAAACTGTTGTAATATTTGTATAGATAGTTGTTCTGTTGCTCTTGGCATTTCTATATACAGTAGCTCTGAATTCTATTAGAAGGAAACAACGATTATTAAAAATTTTTATTTTTTAAAAGTATAATTATTAACAAATAGATGAAATAACATAATCTTTAAATATATTTGCAATAGGAGACATATAAGAATTTTTATTCCATACCATATAAATAACCCTATCTTTAAGATTTTCCTTGATTTTTATAACAGAAAGAGTATTTGTATTAATAATTGGCGTATTAGGAACTATAGAAATGCCAGCACCAGCAGCCACTAAACCTTCAAGCATATTAGCTTCACTAGGGTATATAGAAACTTTAGGTACATATCCTAAGCATTCAGAGTAAGAAAGCATCTTCTCTTTGTTTGTCTGACAAAAGGCAACAAATGATTCATCTTTTAATTCCTTTAAAGAAATCTCAACCTTATTTGAAAGAGCATGATTTTTAGGAACGATCAAAACATATTCTTCTTTTTTTATAGGCATTGATTGAATTTCATGATAGCAATTAATATCTTCTATACAATCACAAAAGGCTAAGTCTATTTTTCCATTTTTTAAATTTATTATTATCTCTGATACAGACTGTTGATTAAATTGAAATGTAGTATTAGGATTATTATCTAAAAAATTGCTAATTAAAAAAGGCATAAAATATGTTCCAAGACTAGATGTAAATGAAAGACTCAGAGTACCTGTAGCAGGGTTGATTATATCCTGTAATTCTTTTATTCCTTTTTCAATTTCCATTAAAGCAATATTAGTATGATTTAAAAATATTTTCCCAAAACGAGTAAGTTTAATGTTACGACCACTTTTTTCAAATAAAGGCACATTTAGTTCATTTTCTAACTTTGATATTGCTTTACTTAAAGCAGGTTGAGTTACGCATAGTAAGTTTGCAGCAGTTGTGAAGTTCTCTGTTTCAGATATGATTTTAAAGTATTCTAATTGTTGTAAATTCATTTACTTTCTCCTTAATATTTAGTATGTTTTTATATAAAACAATATATTTATTCTTAATAATACATAACCAAAAGTTATAGTTATATGAATAATATGAATTAGACATATTTGATTTTATGGTGGTATAATCATAATAGATGAAATTTTAGTAAATTAATTATATTTACTAATTATAAATTTTATTTATAATTCTGTCAAAAGTTATCTTTAAGAGGATTATAGAGTATGAGTAGCAAAGAAAGTAATTTTATTACTTAGCTATTTCTTTTGAAAATCTATACTTTTGCTTAGAAGTATTTGCACAGATTAATAAATATATAATAAAAATATGTGAAATTTTAAGGAGAGATATTTTATGATGAATGTAGATAAAGATAAATGTATAGGCTGTGGTCTATGTGTTAAAGATTGCTTTGTAAGAGATATAGAGCTTATAGATGGAAAAGCTAAAATAAATAATGTAACTTGCTTTAAGTGTGGACATTGTGTAGCTGTTTGTCCTAAAAATGCTGTATCTTCAGATGAGTATAATATGGAAGATGTAAAAGATTATAATAAAGAAGAGTTTTCAATAGATGCTGAAAATTTATTAAATTTCATTAAATTTAGAAGAACTATAAGATATTTTAAGAATAAAGATGTAGAGGTAGAAAAGCTTTCTAAAATTATAGAGGCAGGGAGATTTACTCAAACAGGAAGTAACAGTCAAAATGTATCGTATATAGTAGTAAGAGAAGGAATAGATAAATTAAAGGCAATGGCACTAGAAAGTTTAAGTTACATAGGAGAAGATATACTTTCTAATTTAAATGAACAAACAATGCCTTATAAGAGATATGCTCAAATGTGGGTAAGCATGTATGAAAATTATAAGCTAAATCCAAATGGAAAGGAAAGCTTATTCTTTAATGCGCCAGCTGTAATACTTGTAGTATCTGATTCACCAGTAAACGCATCTTTAGCTTCTTCAAATATGGAGCTTATGACTAATGCATTAGGTCTTGGAACATTCTTTAGTGGATTCTTTACAAGAGCAGCTCAAGGAAATAAAAAAATGATGGATTATCTAGGAATAGATGAAGGTAAACAAATTGTTACTTGTATGGTAATAGGATATCCAGATATAAAATATTCAAGAACAGTACCTAGAAAAGATGCAGATATATCTTGGAAATAGATTTGGCGTGCAATCATTAAAGAACATAAAAATTTGCTTTAATTCAATGCCATATTTTCGTTAAAATAAACATTAGTTAGAAATAAAATTACAACAATGAAAAGTTAATAATACTATATTTGATAATTAAATAAATAACCCAGGAATTAAAATCCTGGGTTTAAATTTTTTTGATACGTAATTTTATTTCTTCCCTGTTGTTTTGCCATATATAGGTATTTATCAGTAATTTCTATAAGCTCCTCAATGGTTTGATTTGCATCTTTAATAGTACCTATTCCTGCACTAAAAGAAATATTTATTGGTTTATCCGTTTTGTTATAATAAATCAGATTTGATTGTATTTCTTTTCTAATTCTTTCTAATATATTATATACTTGATTATCTGTAGCCTTAGGAAATATAATAACAAATTCATCTCCTCCAAAACGAAATAACTCATCTTTTGAACGAATCTTGCATTTTATACTATCAACTAATTTTTTTAATATAAAATCTCCTGCTATATGTCCATATGTGTCATTTATTTCTTTAAAATAATCAATATCTATAAATGCTAAAGAAAAAATTTCTCCATTTTTCAGCAATTTATTTTGTGCTTCTTTTATCTTTTTTCTAAAGTATTTTTTTGTATATGCACCAGTTAATTCATCAATTCTATAGTGAGAATTTCTTTCAAGAGCTCTATTTACTCTTGCTAAAACTTCCTCTATTTTAAAAGGTTTTGTTATATAATCATCAGCTCCAGAGTTTAATGCAGTTATTTTATCTTCTATAAATGTCTTGCCAGTAAGAAATATTATTGGTATATCTAATTTTTCCTTTTGGATTTCACTAAAAACCTCAAATCCATCTATCTTAGGCATCATGATATCTAAAAGAATAATATCTACATTTTCTTTTTGTATTATTTTTATTACTTCTTGTGGTTTATCTACACTTATAACATTATAACCCTCATATTTAAAAACTTTTTCTAAGTGATTTAATAAACTTATATCATCATCCACAATTAGTATATTGCCCCTATTATCTTTTAATTTATATTCATTCTCTATTGATAAATTTTCATTTTCTTCTATTTGGCATTCTTGATTTAATTTTTCTATTTCATCATGTACTTCAGCTAATCCTTTTAACAAAGTATAAAATACATCTTTAGATAATTCAGATTCATTTTCTATACTACAGATATAGTCCTCATATTCTTTTCCTATTTTAGATATATTTTCAAAGTTAAAAGTTGCACCTGTTCCTTTTAATGAATGAAAAAATAGTTTAAGCTCATCTTGTTCTTCTTTATTTTCATATAAACAATATTGCATAAGACTAATCATCATTTTATTAATTTTTTGTTGTTGTTCACAAATAAATAGATGCCTACCCTTTTTCATAATTGATTGTAATTTTTGTGATTTTTCCATGTTAGTTTCCCTCCTGCATTTCAAATCCACTTTCATACAATTTTTTAACAATAGTCTGTTTATTTTCTAATTTTGTCTGAATAACAACTCCGACTTCTTCTCCATTTTTTTTGTTCTTAAATGAATGTATCAAATTGAAAATTGTACTATTTAATTGATCAAGTGAGTATGGCTTAACAAAATATGCATCATAAATGTTATTATTCTCTTCTCTTGCTGGTTTTTCTAAAGCTGATGATATTATTATAGGTAATTTTTTTATTCTTCCTTTTTCTTTAAGCTTTTGCAATACTTGCCAACCGTCTAGATTTCCATCTAATCTGATATCTAAAATAAGTACTAATGGAGGATTTTTTTCTATAAATTCTAGAGCTTTTTCTCCACTTTCTATAATTTTACATTCAAGCCCTATATTTGATATATTTTCACTAATAAGTTGTCCTAATGAAATATCATCTTCAACAATAAGTATATAGTCTTTAATTTCATCAACTTTTTCTTCATATATACATTCTACTTTTGGAATAGTGAAATGGACTTTTGTCCCTATACCTAGCTGAGATTCAATCCATATACTGCCTCCATGTGCTTCTACAATTTCTTTACAAATAACTAGCCCTAAACCTGTTCCACCTATTTTTCTATGGTCTGAATTATCTACACGATAAAACTTATTAAATAATTTAGATATAGATTCTTTAGGTATTCCTAGTCCTTTATCTTCTATTACCACTTCTAATCCTTTTTCTTGCTCTATAACTTTTATAATTATTTCTTGCTTATTAACAGAATATTTTTTCGCATTAGAAATAAGGTTACTTAGTAACTGCTTTATTCTATCATAATCACCGTATATTGATAATTCATCACCTTGAATATCTACTATAAAGCTATGTATATTATCTACTGAATAGACGTCTATTACTTCATTTATTACATCATGTATTTTAAATCTTTCTTTTTCAAATATTTGTTTACCACTTTCCATTCTCTGTATATCTAAAAAATCATTAATAAGATCAGTTAGCCTTTTAGCTTCTTTATGCATTACTTTTAGATATTTTTGTCTTTTTTCTACATTTAAATCTCTATTCAACAAAAGTTCTACAAACCCTGAAATACTCGCAAGAGGAGTTCTAATTTCATGACTTACTGTATTTATTAAATCAGACTTCATACGATCTACTTCTTTACGCTGTGTAATATCTTGTCCCGAACTTACACTAGCTACAATTTTATCATTTTCATCTTTTAAAGGTCCATTATGCCATTCTATTACTTTCTCTTTTCCACTTTTAGTGAGTATTGTATATTCAGCAAATTCAAGGGCATCTACTTCACCACACATGAATTCATGAAACGCATTTCTAACTTCATCTTTTATATTTTTCGGTATGAAATTGTCAAACCAATTTTTACCTATAATTTCTGACTCCTCATATTCTAAAATTTCACAGCCTTTTTTATTTATATGAATTACCTTTTCCTCATTACTTACTACAACCATCATTGCTTTGGCTACATCAAGGTATTTTTGAGCTATATCTCTTTCTTTTTTTAATTCTTTTTCTACATCTTTATATTTTGTTATATCTGTTGATACAATAAGTACTTGAGAATTTTCTTTTTTATCATGTATAATTGGTACTTTTAATGTTTTCATCCATATAATATTTCCATTTAAATCTGTAATTCTTTCTTCTGGTATTTCTACTTTATTATTTGTTTTAATAATTTCTTTATCTTCAAAAATAAATCTACTAGCTTCTTTTTCACTAGGATTAATTTCTATTTCTGTTTTTCCAACAACTTCTTTAGGAGTCATACCATAAAATGAAGCTGCTTCTTGATTTGCTAATATAATTTTACCATTATAATTTCGTACAAAAATATGGCTTGGGTTTATATCAATTACTTTATATAGAAATTCTTGTTGATATGTAACCATTCTCCTAAGTTCTTCTAACTCTTTTTCCGCTTTTTCCCTTTTTATTTTTTCTTCTTCTAGCTCTTGTTTTAATTCTTCAAGTATATCATCATAATATTTATCCATAATCTCACCCTCGTTTTTTATCCTAGTATTTCTTCTACTAATTCTAAAAGTTCTATAGGACTAAATGGTTTTGTTAAAAAGTAATCAGCTCCATTTTCAAATCCTTCTTCCCTATCTTTCTGTTGTCCTTTTGCTGTAAGCATAATGATTTTAGGCTTTCTTTTGTTTTTATTTTCTTTTAGTTCCTTTGCTACTTCGTATCCCGTTAGTTTAGGCATCATAACATCTAATAAAATCAAATCAAATTCATTTTCATTAGCCATGCTAATAGCCTCTTTGCCATCTTCTGCCTCATTTATTTCATAATCATTTATTTCTAAAGTTTCAGATATTAAAAATCTAATTGATGCTTCGTCATCTACTATAAGAATTTTCTTCATATATATTCCTCCTTTGTTGTAAAAGCAATAAAATAACCTTATCATTATATTATAATAAAATATTTAGTTAAATACACTATCGTTATTTAGTCCATTTTATAAATAACGCCCTAGACCTCAAAGGTTTCCAAAGCTTAATCCAGTAATACTATATAAAATTTTAATATAAAAAAAGACCCTTCGGTCTTTATATTGACAACTTATATAGTATAATACAGTTATTTTTGCAGCTCGTGATCATTTTTTATTGTTAAATTTTTTAACTATTCTGTTGTTAATGTTATATATTCTTCTAAAATTAATTACCAAAATATTCCTATTTTTTCTACATAATCACTATATCACAGATTATAATAAATAGCTATATTTTATAAATTCAACTTGTGGTCCTTTAGCTCCATCTGTTATAATTCCAATTCTTTTTTATACTTAATCCTCATCTTTAATTGATTCAAACTCATTACCTTCATTATGTAATATCTTTTCACTGCGATAATTTTTACTACGTTTACCATATTGCTTAGTTACTTTATGAGTTATCTTTGGATATGATAAATCACAATTATCTTTTTTATTCCACGAGTCATGACACTCATCTTCGCATGAGTTATTATGTTCATTATTATATGTATAACTGTATTTACCGTGATGTTGAGTATCCTCACATTTACAATCATCATTTTCACGGTAAGTATCATCACAATCACCGTTTATACGGTGACAATCATCCTCGTGTATTATCATTATTTTGCTTTTCTCATGTTTTATCCATACCTTTATTACATATTCAACTCCAGGATTAAGAGGCCCAAATAAAAATTCTCCATCTTCATCAGTAAAAGTATGATATTTGGATTCTAAGCATCCATCTTCATTTATTTCTAGTAATTTTACTACTGCATCTTCTATTGGTTCATTGCATTCATCTAATACAACTCCATAAAATATACTTCTATTTTCTCTACAAACTTTTATAACAGCATCTATTTGCTCATTTTCACAAGGAACTATGCTAAATTTAGTTAACTTATACCCCATATGTACCTCCCTAAAATAAAATATCTACATACACTAAAGTTTATTCACTTTTTTTTAAAAAATAACTTTATATATTCGTTTTCCTATTTTATTTTCTTTGGTACTAATAAAACAATGTAAAAAAGGTGTAACAAGCAAATTGATATAAAGTCTATTTTAAGCATCATTGGATAAATAATTAGCTCTATAAGTAAAGATACTGGTATAGATACTTGAGCATAAAGATATACTATTAAGTGTACTCGATTATAAACTTTCACTTAATTATAATAATAAATTTTCATCTTATGAAAAAGGAGAGATTACTATTAATAAAAAATTATTGTATTTAAAAGAATTATCACTTCTATTAATAGGTTCTTTATTAATGGCTTGTTCAATAAATATGTTTTTTGGACCTCATTTGATTGCACCAGGAGGAATTAGTGGTTTGGCTATAGTTATTAACACCATAACAGGTACTTCTTTATCGTTAATAAACCTATTATTTAATATTCCACTTTTTATAGTAGCTTATAAAATCTTAAGCAAAGAGGATATATCTAAAACCCTAATTGGAATAGCTTTTTTCACTGCTTGTTTGCAACTTACTTCAAATTTAAGTCAGCTAAATGCTACTAATGACCCACTTTTAGCTTGTATAATTGGTTCTTTACTTTGTGGTCTTGGTCTTGGGATAATATTTAGAATAAACGGTACAACTGGTGGGACAGATCTTGTTGGATTACTGGTTAATAAGTTTTTTCCAAATATAAGTGTTGCTGTTTTGATGGGAATAGCCGATTTTGTGGTAGTTGTTCTTTCAGGAATAGTGTCAAAAGAAATTGAAATAGCTCTTTACTCAGCTGTATCACTTTATATTATAGTTAAGGTTACTGATATTATTATAGATGGATTTAATTACTCTAAATCGTTTACTATAATATCTAATAAATCAGATGAAATAAGTCAAAATATTATGGATGAGTTAGGAAGAGGAGTTACCTTTCTTAAGGGAGCAGGGGCTTATACAAAGGAAGAAAAGAATGTAATTCTTGTTGTTGTATCTAAGCGTCAGGTTGTAACTCTAAAAAGACTAATCAAATCTATTGATCCATATGCTTTTATTATAGTTTGCGATATTCATGAAGCATTAGGTGAAGGATTCTCATCTATTTAAATTTAATCTTTTAAATAATGAATATACCTACTCAAGTGCATCTTGATGATAATTAAATTATAAACTAACCAAGGCCAAGTGTGAATTATTTGCATTCTTGGCCCTTTACCTAAAAATACTTTATGGAGTACATTATTAAAATTTTATTATCTACTTTGTGATGCATTAATAAATTGCTTAAACAGATTTAACATTTTCTCATCATTATCTACCATTAACTCTGGATGCCATTGAATTCCTACTACAAATTTCTCATTTTCCATCTGTACTGCTTCAATCACACCATCTTTCGAATATGCTATAGGCACTAACCCTTTTGCTACATCTTTTAAACTTTGATGATGATAGCTATTTACTAATAAATCTGTTCCTAATAGCTCTGATAATATACTGTCTTTATTGACTTTTACAGAATGTGTACCTATATATGATTTTGTTTCTTGAGTATGTTTTATATAGCTTCCTTTTATATGACTAATATCTTGATACAGTGTTCCCCCTAATGCTACATTGAGTATTTGTATTCCTCTACATATTCCAAGTATTGGCTTTTTCAATTCTAGCCCTATTTTTATTGCAATTAAATCAAATTCGTCAGTGTCTGGATGAAAACATCCCATTTCCTTTGTTGGTTCTTCATTATAAAGAATTGGGTTTACATCTATTCCTCCTGATATTATAATTCCATCAATCAATTCTATTTGTCTTCTTATATTTTCTTCATTGGTACTAACAGGTATTATTAATGGTATTCCTCCTGATTTTTGTACTGCATTTATATGTGAATTATTTATAAATATTCTTTCAATTTCTGTATTTGTTTGTTCTATCGGTGCGGTTATATTTGATAATATGCCTATTATTGGCTTCATTTTATGACCCCCTTTGAGTTTAATTAATTTCTGTTAAAAGATATGATAACTTTTGTATTTTAATAACTAAATTTATAATCTAATCACAAATAATACCGATAACTATACAAATTTATAGATATCGGCATTCATTTTTAATTTTGTTATTTATATTTTAATTCTTTTCTTATCCAATCATTTATATCTACCAACACTTCATCTCTATTAAATTCATTCAATATTTCATGATACATTCCTTGATATATCTTAACCTTCTTATACCTAGATCCAATATTAGCAAATAGTATCTTAGAATCTTCTGGATAAACTATCTGATCCTCTGCTCCATGAAGAATTAAAGCTGGATAATTAAAATCATTACTACTTGCCTTTATAAACTCAACAGCTTTGTCACACTCTATAAACATACTGCCACTTATCTTCTGTGCAACTAATGGATCATTGTTATAAGCATCTACAATCTCTTGATTTTTAGATATCAAATGAGAAAGTTCATTGTCTACCATTTCATGAGGGTCTAGTTTATTATTAGATGACATAAGACCTGCTTTATCTGCAGTTACTCCTGCTGATAGTATTATCCCATCTACTTTGTTTTGATATTTTATTCCATATAGTGTAGCTATCATCGCACCCATACTATGCCCTATAATGAATACTGACTTTCCTTCATTTTCGTCTTTAATAAGGTCAACCATTTCATCTACATCACTTGAGAACTTATTATAATCGTCTATGTATATTTTATCTCCGCCTGATTTTCCATGACCTCTATTGTCAAATCTGTATACACTGTATCTATAGTCATTTAATTTTGAAGCCACATAATCATATCTACCTGAATGCTCTGCTAATCCATGTACTATTAATATAACTGCTTTCGCATTTTCTATTACATTTTTTGTTATATTTAATTCTATATTATCACATGTTTTATATACTTCATTCTCTCTTAAAATCATAAACGTACCCCCATTTATATTTTTTGAGTTATCTGTTTGTTATTATAATTCTATTCAATTTATGATAAACCTTTCCTTAAATATATAAAATATTAATATTAAACTATAAATGTTTTTATAATATGATATATAAAAAAAGAACATCTCTTTTATGATTTTAAAAATTATTTTGAGATGCCTCCTCCTTATCTATTTAATTATTTTTCATAAACTTATGCTAGTTATTTCAAAGTTGTAACATTTTATATTTTAGTTGAAAAATATACAATTTATGAACTATACTCCTTTGTATGAGCACTAATTATAGGTATTATAAATTTTAAACAAAGTAAACTTCAAACTCAAATAATTTATAAAAATTTATGAAGAAATGAAAAAGCACTTATTCTATTTATAAGTCTTAAATTGGAGGAAAAATGAAAAAAATAATAACAGCTTTATTAGTCTTAATCGTGATAGTTTCAGCATCTAGTGGGTGTACAAATCAAGATAATTCTACGGTGGTGAAATCCCAACAATCTACAGATGAAGTAAATGATTCAAATAGCTTAACTGTTGAAAATATGGGTATTAGCCTTGAATACACTCCTGCTTTAAAAGAAATGAAAAATAATAATTTTTTAGTAAAACATGTATCTGCTCCATATACAATTGAACTTCTAGCAATTACAAAAGGTACTGCTTTAAATGAAGTTATCGAATTAGAAAATAAAAGTATACCTATAGATAAAAAGACAACTTTATTTTCAGAATTAAAAGAGACCTTAATTCCCTTATTTGGTATTGCAAGAGTTTTAGATGATGACGAAGATTCAAAAACTAATTATGAAGTATTTCAAAGTCAATATACATATCAAGAAAATATCGGGAGATTTAAAGATTCAACTTATTATTTTGGATACAATGACAACTTCGACAGCTATAATTTAACAGAAAAAGAAAAAGATATATATAAATCAGCTACCAATCAAATATCACAATTTAAAAGACATATCTCTATATTTAAACCACAAAAATAAAAAGTAAGTTTACATAACGTATAAATTAGTTCTACTATATTAAACAAAACAGGTATCACATTGAATAAATATGGTACCTGTTTTACAACATTTATGTTATTTTTATTTACCACTTTCCAATTTCCAAGAAATTCTTAGCCCTATTTTCTGCCTTTGATACTATACTTTCATCATACCCCATAAATTCCAATAACTTTATAGCATTTCTAGTTTGAGCTCTTCCTTTGTGTAGCCTATAATCAAATTCAATATCTTTATTTGTTATCGTTTCCTCAAAATGATAATTTTCAAACTTATCATCTAATAAATGAGTGAGCTCAATATCATGAGTGGCTGCAAAACAGATACAGTTGCTTCTACCTAAGTAACTCAATACTTCACAAGATGAAGATATTCTCTCTATTGTATTAGTTCCTCTTAGTATTTCATCTACAAAACATAAACACGGTATGTCCTCACCCATATTATCGATTATTCTTTTCAATGATTTTATTTCTACGATATAGTAACTTTCACTACTAAAGATATCATCTTTAAGTGCCATTGAAGTGTATATGTTAAAATAAGATGAGTTATAACCTTTAGAGCAGCTAGTGTAAATAGTTTGAGCTAGAATTGCATTTATTGCAACAGTTTTAATAAAAGTTGATTTACCTGATGCATTAGAACCTGTTAATAATATTCCTTGTAAAAAACTTCCGCTATTTACTACTGGATTTTTTATTAGTGGATGATATATATCTGTAAATTCTAATATATTTTCACTTTTTGAGTTTGCCTTTGTTAATATTGGTTTTGAGTAATAGTTGGTACTTTCTCTAAAAGACGCTATTCCTATCATTGCATCTATACTTCCCACAAATTCGTATATAGCTTTGAAATTATCACTATTTTTAATTACTGTATTTTTTACCTTTTCATAGTTTTTTAAATCTGTAAGAGCTATCATTTTAGTATATTCACTAAATATATTTATATCTGCTACTAGATTATTAGTAGTAAAACCTATGTATTTTTTTCTTATACATTTAACTGCCTCTAAGTATTTATCTATGTTGTCTAGGTTATTATTTATCTCCTGTATACTAAGAGATTTTATTTTATTAGCTGTATTTACAATAGATATCATATATGTAAAACCGTCTGTATTATAGTTGTATTTTTTATTATTTTGACTTATATAAATGTTAACTATAATTGATGCTACAAGTAATATAAAGAAGTATCCATTAAAAAATATTAATATTAAACTTACAATTGGAATATATGATAATATTCTATATTGTAATAATTTATTTTTACTATTATCTAGTTTATTAAATAAACAGTTTGACGTGTATAAATCATTGCTTTTTCCAAGCTTCCCTAATATATATTGTACTTCTTTTCTTTTCTTTTCATTTTTTCTAAAATATTCTATAAGATTATCCCTTTTATTTAAATTTTCTTTTTCATATAATGGATTTCTTAATATATTATACAGTAATTCTGCACCTGCTGTACTTTGCGTATTGTTTATTATTTTGAAAACATCATCCATACTAAGGTCGTTCCATGTTATATCGTCTATTGATGGTTTTTCTTTTTTATTTCTGAAATAGCTAGAAATACTTTTCATATTTAAATCTACTTCTTCTAGATTAATTTCCTTGCCATAGTTTTCAATTATTTTTTTCTTTATATATTTTAATCTACTTATGTGATCATACATAGCTATTAAAAATGCCATAAAAAACATAGCTCCGATGCCAAGTATAAATATAATTACGTCTTTCATATTTTCCTCCTAGTAAATCATATTTCTATATTCATTATTTAATTTCATATAAACTGTGATTATATATTTTAAAAAATCTATGCAAGTCATAGATTTCAAAGTAAGCATATTGTATCCTCTCAATCTTTAATAAATATAATTCATATTAAGATATATTCTCTTTATTAACTTAAATTCCTTTTAAATAACTCTCCCTACACTTGTTTATAATATATAAAGTACCATATTTTCACAAAAAAATCCAAGGGATTAGCTATTATCCCTTGGATTCATCAATAATATTAATTTATAAATCAGTATATTTTTTCGAAACATTTGCTCTAATTTTTTAATATATTAGATTTTAACTTTTTTTCCTTCTTTACGCCACTGTGCAAATTCAGCTGAAGCTGTAAAAAGTACGTCTGTTGATGAGTTAAGTGCAGTTTCGCAAGAGTCTTGAATAACACCTACAACAAAACCTACACCTACTACCTGCATCGCTACATCATTTGGAATACCAAATAAACTACATGCAAGTGGAATTAGTAATAATGAACCTCCAGCTACCCCTGAAGCACCACAAGCACTTATAGCTGACAGTAAACTTAATATTAGTGCCATCCACATATCTACTTCAATACCAAGAGTGTTAACCGCCGCAAGTGTTAATATAGAAATTGTAATAGCTGCACCACCCATATTAATAGTTGCACCTAATGGAATTGAAACTGAATAAGTATCCTTATCCAATTCAAGTTCTTTACATAAGTTCATATTTACAGGTATATTTGCAGCTGAGCTACGAGTAAAGAATGCTGTAATACCACTGTTCTTTAAACACTTTAATACAAGTGGATATGGATTTTTACGAATACATATGAATGTAATAATTGGGTTAACTACAAGAGCTACAAACAACATACTACCAACTAATATAACTATTAATTGTCCATAACTAATTAAAGATTCTATACCATTTGTAGCGATCGTATCAAATACAAGACCCATAATACCAAGTGGTGCAAAATTAATTACCCATTTTACTATTTCAGATACTGCATCTGAGATATTGCTTATCATTGTTTTAGTAGATTCAGGAGCGTTCTTTAACGCAATTCCAAGAAGTATTGCCCAAGACAATATGCCGATGTAATTGGCATTAAAAAGTGCTTTTACTGGATTATCAACAACATTTAATAATAATGCTTTCAAAACCTCAACTATACCCCCAGGTGGAGTCACATTCTCAACACCAGCTCCAAGTGTTAATGTTACTGGGAACATAAAACTCACTATAACTCCAACAAGTCCAGCTAAAAATGTACCTAAAAGATAAAGAATAAGAATTGATTTCATATTAGTTTTTTGACCACTCTTGTGTTGTGAAATAGCAGCTATTACTAAGAAAAATACCAGTACTGGTGCAACAGATTTTAATGCACCTACAAATAATGAACCTAAAATGACGATTGGTTTTGCTACATCTGGAATTGTTACAGCCAATATAATACCAACAATTAAACCTACAATAATTCGTTTAACTAAACTCAATTGATTCCATTTTTTAATTAAATCTCTCATTTTTTAATCCCCCTTATGATTTTAGCTTAAGCAATTTATCTAAAAACTGTGCTCAATCCCCTATTGTGCACTACCCCTATCGAACTGACCCCCCTCTCAATTTGATAATAGTAATATTCTAGCACAAACTTTGCTATTTTTAAAGTAAAAATATTAAATTTTCTCAAAATTGGTTTATTTTTGTATAATCATTTCAATTAAATTATTAATGATTAAATTTTATTAATAGATAAATTATAATAGGCATTGAAATTTACGTTTAAATTTCAATGCCTATTATGATTATTGATCAATACCTTATATATTTTAAATCTAGTTTTTTATGTATGAATTAAACGAAAATTGTTATAAATGCAATTAATGTGGAAAAATCATTTCAGCAGCAATCCATAAAATAATAATATCAAACAAAATTTGTTAATACGTATTTTTCTTAAAAGGCGAAACAAGGACTTACTTTATAATAGTAAGTCCTTGTTTATTGTGTATATTTTCATGACATTAACTAAGTCTAGGTTTATCTTTATTATTGCTCATATATACCATTTACTCAGTGCTCTTAAGTGATTCTATCATATCAATCTTATCGAATCTGTTGTACATAAATAAATTTACAACTACAGAAAATAATAACGTCAGTAAAATAGAATATAAGAAATTAATTGGACTAATTTTTTGTAAAAACATTATAATATTTGTTTCTGCGGTAGATGTGATAAACTTGTTTAAGAATATTCCCACAAATATTCCAGTTAAGCTACCTAACACAGTTAGTATCATATTTTCTTTGTATATATATGCTGCTAATTCATTATTATAAAATCCTAAGAGTTTTATTGTTGCAAGTTCTCTTCTTCTCTCACTGATATTTATGTTTGTAAGATTGTATATTACAACGAAGGCCAAAACGCCTGCAGATACTATTAGTAAAATCACTACAGTATTGATACTATTAATACTCTTATCATAATCAATCTGCACGTTACTTTTAAATACTATGGAATTAACACTACTTATTCCTTTCAAGGTGTTTAATGTATTATTTTCCTCAACCTCAGATTTATTGTTAAGCAATCCGTAGAAGCTGTTAAAAGTTATATCCCTGCCTGTTATTTTTTTATAATAAGCTGGACTAATATAGATATAATGTTGAATATAATGTTCTGTTACAGCAGATATTTTAGCTTTTATAACCTTATCATTTATAGTAATTTCAATAATATCTCCAGCTTTTTTATTTATAAGCTTTGAAAGTTTTTTAGTTAAAATAACTCCATTATCATCAAGTTTTATTTCTTCATCATTCATAGTCAGATTTATATAGTTGTTAAAAGCAGGTTTATCTTCTGGAACAACTACATAGGCATCTTGACTTTTAGAGTTTTCAAACTTAACTGAGCCATTCTTTGAGTAGGTAAATAGTATAGATTTAACATTTGGATCCTTATTTGTCTCTATTTTAATATCATTTTTATCAGCTTCATTTACATTTTTATTAAGAGTGCCCTGCATATCGTACTTATAGATTTTACCAAATTGAACTTCTGTTGCGCCAATTACTCCTTCTTTCAAACCAAAGCCTGTTATCATTAATCCTGTGCAGGCAGCAATCCCTATGACAGTCATAAACAGTCTCTGCTTATATCTAAATATATTTCTTGCAGTAACCTTCTTTGTAAAGTTGAGCCTTTTCCATATAAAATCAACTCTCTCTAAGAATATTTTTTTACCTGATTTAGGTGGTTTGGGTCTCATCAAAGAAGCTGGAACCTCTCTTAATTCATCTAAAGTTGATGCCACTGCTGCTATAGCTGTGAAAAATACAGCTACTAAAGATGCCTGTAGGGCAAGACTTGTATTAAAAGGGGTTAGTAAATCAGGAATAGCATAAAGGGAGCTATAAGCATTCATTATAAGTGGTGGAAATAATCTAAATCCAATTAAAATACCAATAATGCTTCCAATAGCACTTGCCGAAAGTGAATAGATAAGATAGTGAGATACTATTGCAGCTCTGGAATATCCTAAAGCCTTGAAGGTACCTATTTCTATTCTCTTTTCCTGAACCATTCTAGTCATTGTAGTAAGGCTTACCAACGATGCCACCAGGAAAAATATTAAGGGAAAAGCCTTCCCTATACTATCAATTCTGTCACTGTCCTGCCTATAACTTTCATAGCCTACATTTTCAGACCTTCCTAGCACATACCAGTCAGGCGTTTTAATATCATTAAGTTTATCTCTGTTCTTCTGGATTTTAGCGTCTCCATCCTTAATCTTGGCATTTGCCTTTTTTTCTTCCGATTTTAATTTTTCAGTATTTGAATCTATTTCTTTTTGTCCTTTTTCTAGTTCTTTTCTTCCACTGCTAAACTTTGCTAATCCTTCCTTTCTTCCCTTAGTTAATTCTATTTCAGCATCAGAAATTTTTTTCTTACTTGCTTCAAGTTCTTTTATACCATAATTAAGTTTAGCTTCGCCTTCTTTAAGTGCCTTCTCATTGCTAGCTAACTGTTGCCTTCCACTGTTTATGTCAGTTGTTGACTTGTCGAAGTCATTTTTTAAAGCTTCCATATCAAAATAAGTCTTAATATTTCCTAACATATTATCATTCTTTAAGGCACTGTACATGCTATCAAAGTTTTTTCCCTTGATATCTTTTTCGTAAAGTTGATTCATAAAATTGTACTGATAAATATATATTTGATTGACTGGATCGGACTCCATCTGTTTTTTTGCTTTATCTACCTCTTCAGCTATTGCCAAAGAAATTTTATCTGTTGCCTGTTGCTTGCCTAAAATTAATTGTACTTCACCCTCATCAAGCTGTTTCTTCCCCTTCGCAAGTTGAAGTTTTCCACTTTCAATTTCCTTTTGCCTTATACTTATTTCATTTTCTCCAGATAAAATCTGTTTTTTTCCTTCTTCTATCTGCTTGCTACCTTCTTCCATCTTTTGATTAAAAAGAACTTCATTTTGTGTAACTTTTTCCTTACCTTTAGCAATTTTATGCCTAGCAGTATCTAACTGCTTATATCCATCATCAAACTTCTCTTCTGCTTGCTTTTTAGAACTATCTAATTTATCTTGTGCTTCTGCTAACTTATCACTACCAGTCTTTAAAACTTCAGCATATCTTATTTCATTTCTAGACACTCCAAGATCTTTAAGATTTTTCTCTATATTACTAGTTCTTTCTTTATAGCTGCCATTATCTAAAAGACTGTTCTTTGACTCTGTATTGTCAGTCCTTACATATATTTCTGTATAAGCTTCACTCTTGAAAACTTCAGGAAGTATATATATAAACCCTCTTACAGTACCATTGCCAACGGAACTAAGTTGCCTTTGCTCCGAAACATATAATGGAGATTTTGCCGTCCCCACAATCTTAAATTCAGTGTTTTTCAAGCTATCTTCTATGATGTCATCATTTCCAGACTTAATCACTATCTTGTCATCTAGTTTTAGTTTATTTTCTTTTAAAAATTTTTCCTCAACTACAGCTTCATTTGCATTCTCTGCTCTTTTGCCTCTAATCATTCTTATATTGTTAATACCATTTTTATCAGGCAGTGAGTTGATATTCAGCACTAACTGACGTTTATCCTTTTCTATTACTGCATCTATAGAGTAAGATCCCTCAGCTTGTGTTACTCCTTTTTGTTTTTGAACTTCAACTAAATCGTCCTTAGTAAGCCCCAGAGTAGAAATTAATTTAAAATCCATAAGATTATTTTTTCTAAAGTAGGAATCTCCTGAAAACTTCATATCTGGACTCGTAGCTCTTACTCCTGCATAAAAAGCTACACCAATTGCAATGATTATAACTATTGATAAAAACCTTGAAAGGGACTTTTTTATATCCCTAAATAAATTCTTGAAAAATGTCTTTTTCATATTACCACTCTATACTTTCTATTGAAACAGGATTTTCATTTTTTTTAACACTTGCTATTTTTCCACTTTTCACAGTAATTATTTTATCAGCTATTGGTGCTATGACAGAATTATGAGTAATAACAATAACTGTCATATTGTACATCTTTGCTGTATCTGACAATAGTTTTAATATTGCTTTTCCCGTATTATAATCCAACGCTCCTGTAGGTTCATCGCAAAGAAGCAGTTTAGGATTTTTTGCAATAGCTCTTGCTATGGATACCCTTTGCTGTTCTCCCCCAGAAAGTTGCGAAGGAAAATTGTAAAGTCTATCTTCAAGCCCAACGCTTTTAAGTGCCTCTACTGGATCCATGGAGTCTTTGCATATTTCCACTGCAAGCTCCACATTTTCCATTGCATTCAGATTCTGAACTAAATTGTAAAATTGAAATACAAACCCTATATCTTCACGTCTGTATTTTGTAAGCAGTTTTTTATCATACTTGCTTATTTCATTTCCATCTACAAATATGCCTCCTTCAGTTACATGATCCATACCACCTAAAAGATTAAGTATTGTTGATTTTCCTGCACCGCTGGCGCCAAGGACAATAACAAACTCTCCCTTATCTATGGAAAATGAAACATCGTCAACTGCTTTAATAACTACTTCACCTATATCATAGCTTTTTCTTACATTTTTAAACTCTACAAAACTACTCATCTTTGTGTCCCTCCTTATAAAGTTTCATGAACCATCGTTCTCTTTTAATCAAAAAAATATATTTATTATAAAAATATATTTTTATTTTATATCCTCGCTATCTAATTTATTTATAATATCATTTGTGAAAATATCAATAATATTAAGAATAAGCCTTCTGACTTCTGCACCCTCATGTCGTTCCTTTACTATAATAGAAATGCTCTCAACAAGGCTGTTTGAAACAAGGTATATACTAAAATTATCCCTAAGTCTTTTACCTATAATAGACAATTCATATTTCATGCTCTCAGTAATTATTCTTGTTGTAAAATCAACAAAAATGCTTTTACAGTTTTCATACTTAGATCCCTTGCTTTGATTAAGTAGTATGGAAATTTCGGTACTACTTTCATTAAATATCTCCATTATCTCTTCTACAAGCTGGAAAAATATAAACTCTGCCTTTTCATTAAGCTCCACCTTATCAAATCGCTTAATATAATCAATAAGCCTGTGATATACAGATCCTATAACATGTTCATACAAATCTTCTTTTGAAATAAAATATTTATACAAATTCCCTACTGACGTATTAGAATTTTTAGCTATATTTCTTATAGAAGCACCTTTATAGCCCTTCAAAGTGAATTCCTTCAAAGCTTCTTGTGCTATACTATTTCGAACTTCATCTTTTAAATATTGCATTAGAAAACCTCCGTTCACTTTTAATCTTACATGAATTTTAATTCTTGTCAATAAGTCATTATTTTTATAATTCTTTGCATGCTAATTCATGCTCATAATATCTCAGCTTTCAATAAGCGAAAAAAGTATTAGTCATAGCATTTTAATTATAATTGTTACTTAAACTATTATGTTCTATATATAGTAACAAAACAGGTGTGTATTTACACAATTCACCTGTTTTGTTATATACATATATATTTTTTTACTTTGTGGTACCTCTAAGCACGATGCTAAATTTTTTTTTGCGTACTTAGAGATTTTATATCAAATTCATCAATTAAGTATTAAAGTCCATTTGAATTTAAGAATGCTGACAAAATAGGTACACGATGTATTTTGAGGCAGCATCTTTAACTTACTTTAAATACTTAATAGGGTCTTTTGCAAAATCTTGAAAAGAGCTTCTTGTATAAACTATATCTTCACCTAAAAATCGTTTGTATCTATCTTCTTCCTTTTTTAAAGAGTATTCTTTTTTTTCATCATAATTATTAAATACCATAATTTTTAATGGAGGTTTTTTTCTACTACTTTGAACTCTCTTTAACATATACTTTATATGTATATCTGCATCTGGAAAAGAATATCCACAAAATATTAATACATCACTTTTTCTTAAATTTTTTTCAACTTCCCTCCATACTGTAGATATAAATACATTTGACATATTTTTAAAATAAGTCGGAGGTATAATTATTGGAACTGTAATTTCTCCGCATTCTAGACATTTTGCTTCTTTCATATTATAAAGTAACCTCATAACTCCACCTTCATAAGGAGTAAGTGTTAAGCTATTACAAATAGGGCAATATAGCCAGTTAAGGGAACCATGTATCTTATAAAGTTTTACAGAAGGTTCTACAGGTTTTCTCCATTCAGCTTCTATGTTGAAGTTAGTAAAATCAATTCCATAATCCAACATAATACGATGTCTTTTTTTGCTATATAATGACGCTATAGTATTGTCTATATGTATATCATAATTTGCACTAATAAATGTAGTATTCTCTAGTAAATTTCCTTTTAAAAGATTATCAACTAGCATTTTATGATATTCATTGTTTCTATCTGCACTTTTATGTACAGACTTAGCCATAAGCAGTATTAAATATTGCCTTAGAAAACGTATACTATCACTTTTTTTATTAAGTGTTTCTAATCCAAAATTTTTAAAAGATTCTCTTCTTTGTTCTGCTAGATCTAATAAACCTAGTACTTCTTCAAAAGTAGGGAAATTAACTTTTTCCATATCATCATTTATAATATCAATATTAAACATTTGTTTAAAGAATTTATATAGTTCTTTATTCATATCACTATCAAAATCTTTAGGTGTTAAGCTTTTGAAATACTCACTAAATAATTCATTTTGAATAGGTGTGTTTTCTGCTGCTGAAGCACCTGCCCCAAGAAATATACATATATTCATTATATTTCCTCCATAAAATTTACTTAGCTTATGTTGCCAACGACCTAAAATAATTAACTCACATGTGGCTCAAAGACTAGGTTTGTTGCTCCTTTTAGCGGTTGGGATGTATAAATCCCTCCTATTTTTAAATAAGTATAGGGACTGTTAATATTATCCCTATACTTATTATATGACTTCTATTTAATTTTATTTATATATTTTTGAATAATTCAAAACATAATATAAATGTCTGCTACTTTTATACTATGTTTTCGTTTTCCCAGGAAATATTAATGAAATATTTCGTCAATTCCTAATTATATTTCCTGCATAACTTTTCCTGTTTTACTTTCCTGCTACTGATAGCTCTTTAACTATAAGTGAAGGCGAACCCACATTACTCATAGGGAATTTTAAATCATTACCTATAACTTCAATATCCTTTAATAAATCAAAGTAGTTTCCAGCTACAGTTATTTGTTCTATAGGGAATGTCTTAGCACCATCCTTAATATAGAATCCTTTCGCAGCTAATGAAAAATCTCCGGTTATAGGATTTGCACCTGAATGTAGCCCTGCAAGATCTGTTATCATAATCCCTTCACCAACTATCTTCATAAGTTCATCTATTGAGCTTTCACCTTTTTCAATATATAAATTACTTGGTTCAACTCCAACTTGTGAAGCATATGAAGCTTTAAATCCATTGCCAGTAGTTTTTACCTTTGCTTTATGTGCAGTTTTTAGATTATGAAGTAAAGTAGTTAATTTACCATTTGATACTAATTCTTTTTTAAATGTTGCCACACCTTCATCATCAAAAGGAGTAGATGATAAACCATACTCTAAAAGTGGATCATCAACTATAGTAACTATATCATTTGCTACAATCTCTCCTTCTTTATCTTTCAATAAAGAAAGTCCCTTTTGGGCACTGTCTGCACTAAATATATCACAAAATGTGTCAAGAAGTGACACCATAGCTTCATTGTATATTATAGTTTTATACTTACCAGATGGTATACTTTTTCCATTTAACTTAGATAAAGCTTCTTCAACCCCTTGTTTTGCAATAAGTTTTGGAACTACCTCATCTAAACTCTTTGCTATTACATAGCCAACTCCATCTTGCTTTTCACCATTATCTTCTACTACGGGAACTACATAAGCCATAAGTAAATTATTTTTATTAGTAAGTTCTAATCCTTTAGTGTTATAGATCCCATAACTTGAATAATTATATGATATTTTACATCCACTAATATTTGTCACCTTTTTACAGTATGTCTTTGTTTCTTTTTCTATATTTAGTACTAAATCTATCATTTTACTTGCATCTATATTTTCAAGTTCTTCATAATAATTATTTACTTTTTTATAATGCTTATCGCCTTCATATATAAACTGAACATCATTACTTTCAATATTTAAAGCACTTTCTTTAGTATTTTTTATTAACATATTTAAAGCTTCAAAGTCCATTATTTCAGTATATGAATAACCAATCTTTCCATTTATCTTTCCTCTAAATGATAATCCAAAAGACTTTTCAAGATTATACTTTTCAACTTCTTCATCATAAACACTTATGCTTAAGCTTTCACCTTCACTATAATAAATTTCACATTCTTCAAATCCTGCTTCTATACCTTTTTTAAGTAACATTTTTTTAAAACTATTAAATTCCATAATTATGCCTCCGATCTTCCACCAACAGTGATTTCTTTTACTCTTATCATAGGCTGACCTACATTAGTTGGTATACTACCTGATGATGAACCACACATACCTTGAGCTTGTTTTAAGTTATTCCCAACCATATCTATATTCATAAGTATGTCACTACCTTTACCTATTAGACTAGCGCCTCTTACAGGTTCAATTATCTCACCATTTTTAACTGAATATCCTTCTGATACTGCAAAGTTAAATTCTCCAGTAACAGGGTTTACAGACCCTCCACCCATTTTCTTTGCATATAGCCCATCACCTATTGACTTTATAATATCTTCTGGATTGTCATCACCTGCTTGTATGTATGTATTTGTCATTCTTGACGTTGGAGCAAATTTATAGCTTTGTCTTCTAGAACTTCCAGTAGGTGCCATATTCATTCTTCTTCCATTTAATTTATCTATCATATATGATTTTAATATTCCATTTTTTATTAAAATATTTTTTTGAGTAGGATTTCCTTCATCATCAATATTAGCTGAACCCCAATGATTAGTTAAAGTTCCATCATCTATAGCAGTCACCTTTGCTGATGCAATTTGTTGTCCTAACTTATCTGCAAAAACAGAATTTCCTTTAGCTACTGCTGTAGCTTCTAGGGAGTGGCCACAAGCTTCATGAAAAATTACTCCACCAAATCCATTATCAATAGCAACCATCATATTACCTGCTGGACAATTTTTAGCATTAAGCATTGTATGTGCTACTCTTGCAGCTTCTTTTCCATAATATTCAGGGTCTATTTCTTCAAAAATCTCAAATCCCTTACATCCACCTGGTCCTTCAAATCCAGTTTGATTTTCACTTCCCTTAGATGCTACTGCACTTATTCCTAGTCTTGTTCTTATTCTTCTATCTTCTAAATATAAACCTTCAGTATTAGCTATTAATACTTTTTGGTCTTTATCACTATAAGATACACTTACTTGTGATATATCAGTGCTATAGCCTTTTGCACTTTTATATGCTGTTTTCATAACATTAATTTTTTTATCATACCCTACTTCACTTGGATAAAGTTTTATAGGGTTAATATCTGTAATTATTTTAGTATCATTTAGAATAACACTTATATCTTCTTTTAAATTTTCAAGTGCTAAAGCTGCTTTATATGCAGTATCAAGTAATGAGTTTAAACTATTGTCATTAGTGTAAGCATAAATACTTTTAAATTCTTTGAAAATTCTTATACCTACACCATAGTTTCTACCACCAAGTGCATTTTCTATTTTTTCATCTATTAATCCTATTGAATTAGTTATAGTATCTTCTTCAAATATTTCTGCAAAATCTCCACCAGTAACTAAGCATTTTTCTAATACTTTTGATGCTACTTCTTTTGAAATCATATATTGCCCTCCAGTCATTTTTTAAAACTCACTCTTATATATTATAAGTTAAATTTAACCAATTAGAATAATTTTTTATATAAAATTTTAATACAAAATAAACCCTATAGTCTGTAGACTATAGGGTAATTAATATATTTTACTCATTTACAGCTTCAGTATTTAAATTTTCTTTCTTATTAGGTATACTATATAACTTTCCTGCTTTCAATAACCATATAAATACACTTATCATTAAAATCCCTTTTAATATACTAGTCAAAGTAATACTCCACCATACACCGTTTAATCCCATTAACTCTGGTTTTGATATTAAATAAGCAAGTGGTACTCTAGCTCCTGTCAAAATTATACTTATAATGGATGGTATATAAGTTCTACCAAGCCCTTTAAAAGCACCTGCTGTTATTATTTCTACACACATAAACAACTGAGAATATCCTAATATCTTAAGATATGTAGTTCCTTCATATATAGCTTCAGGTTCTTGTATGAAAACTGAAAATACTTGTTTTCCTCCAAATACTAATACAGATGTTGTAACAGTTCCTAATATTATTGCTATAATTATTCCAATTTTACATCCCTTATTTATTCTATCATATTTTTTAGCACCATAATTTTGACCAACAAAACTTCCAAGTGCTACTGCTAATCCTTCTCCTGTCATCCACGAAATGGATTCAATTTGAGAACCTACCTTTTGTACTGCAACTGCAACAGGCCCAAAGGAAGCTACAACTACTCCAAGTAGCATTGAAAATAATGTAAACATTCCACTTTGTATCGCTACAGGTATTCCTAATTTATATAAAATCTTATAATATTTAAATTCTATATTTCTAAACAACTTAACTTTAAAATATTCATCGTTATTTTTTAAAATTCTATATATAAATAATAACGATACAACTATCTGAGCAAAAACTGTAGCTATTGCAGCACCAGCTACACCCATTTTAGGAAATCCAATCCATCCAAGTATTAGTATAGGATCTAATATAATGTTAGTGATTAATCCTACAGTATTAATTTTAAAAGGTGTTTTACTATTTCCCATTCCATTAAATATTGCTGTGAATACTGGATTAACAAAATAAAATATCATTCCTAATGAAATTATATATAAGTACTCTCTAGACATACTTATAACATTTCTATCACCTAATTTAAAAAATCCTATAAGTCCTTTGTTAAATACTAATAAAAATATAGTATATAAAATAGATAATATAAGATTTATTTCTATTGCTGCCTTAATATAAGATTTTGTCTTATCTACACTATTTTCACCAATACTTTGAGCTACCTTAATTTCTCCACCTATTTTAGAAATCATAACAAATGCCATAGCGAGCCATGGGAAAAATCCTGCCGTTCCAACTGCTGCAACAGCGCTACTTCCAATTTTTCCAACCCATATCATATCTATCATATTATAAGCCATTTGTATAAACGATGTTCCCATTATAGGTAATGATAACTTGATTAGTTTTTCTGTTATTTTACCTTCTGTTAAATTAATTCTATTTTCCATCAATCCACCTCCATATATCTATACTGAAACAATACAATTGTTAACTTTATACCCTTATAATGAAAATAATAACTTTTATAACTTATTTAGTAATAATTTCTAAAATCAATGTAATATTAATTATTCAAAATTTAAAACTTATAATAAAAATTATTCCTATGTCTTATAAAAAACTAGAGGAAGTTTTTATTATCCTCTAGTTTTTACTCTATCTAACTTTATCAAGTTTTTTATTGTACATGAACATATAAAAAGATGCGCCAAATATTATAAGGTATCCTATTATACTAAATTTATCCGGAAATACTCCAAATAATATTATACTTATAGTGGCTGAGAATATTATATTAGAATAATCAAATATAGAAATTTCTTTAGCTGGTGCATATTTATACGCCCAAGTTATACCAAACTGACCAAGTGTTGCAAATGTTCCTGCCAATATTAAGTAAATAAACTGAATAGTACTCATAGACTTATATGAGACTATCATAAAAGGAAATATTACAACTAGTGAAAATAGTGAAAAATAAAATACTATCGTAGCACCTTTTTCACGACCTCCAAGAACTCTTAAATAAGTGTATGCAATCGCTGCAAATATAGCACCACCTAAACCAATTAATGCTGGTATAATATCTAAATTTAATTCAGGTTTTATTATAAAAAGTGCTCCCATAAAAGCTAATCCTATAGCTACTATTTGATTAGTCTTTATTCTTTCTTTTAAAAATATCGCAGAAAATATTATTACAAAGAAAGGACTTAACTTATTTATCATATTTGCATCTGATAAAACTAGTTTATCTATAGAATAAAAATTAAGTATTATTCCTAATGTACCAAATATTGCCCTTAAATTTAATAGTTTTCTATTTTCGTTTTTACCAAAGAAACTTTCATTAGCTTTTACAACCATTATAAATGCTACCATACAAGAAACTAAATTTCTAAAAAATGTCTTTTGAAATGTTGGTAAATCACCACTTAACTTTACAAATGCAGACATCATTGCAAATCCAAATGCTGATATTATAATGCATATAATACCTTTTGTTCTATCACTCATGTTGTTTTTTATACTGTCCATCTTTTCCCCCTGTGTAGTTAACTTTCACATTAGGATTTTATCATAATAGATTATTTTATACAAATTTTATCATGTAAACCACATACTAATCATTGCCTACTATTATTTATAACCATTCATTTTTAAAATAAAAAATGAGTAGTTTATAATTATACCTTATACTATGATATGCTCCCTTTATAGTGGACAGTTTAAATAATAAAAACTGTAACTATGAAGGGAGTATATTTTTATGCCTAGAAAAGTTAAGGTTGATGCTGAAGTTAAAATAAGGGAAGTATTAAATTACC
>NZ_JBXKIW010000062.1:0-8484 GCF_056995035.1 Romboutsia sp.
AATATTAGATATTATATATCCCAACCCAATAAACTTAATATATGTGACTTCATACTCAACATAATTAAGTATTAAAACTATTATAATTAAACTCAATGAACTTCGTATAATAATTATTATATAATTATATGTTGACGTATCTATAAAACTTATTGCTAATAACAGTAAAAAACTTATACTATAAAGTAAATATCCTAACTTTGATACAGGTTTCTCTTTTAATACGCAATTATTCATACTCACATTCCTAACTTTAATAATATATATCCGAAAACTCTATCTTTATTTTTTCATCAATATTATAAATTCTTTTATCTTCTTCACAGTCTTCATAACTCAAGTGTGTTATAGGAATATTGATTATAAATTCTGTTCCTTTTCCCTCTTCACTATTTACACTTATGCTACCTTTATGTAACTCTACTAAATTTTTAACTATAGTAAGACCTATTCCACTTCCCTCTGTACCTCTAGAGAGGGTTCTATCTACTTGAGTAAACTCGTTAAATATTATATCAATCTTGTTTTTAGGTATACCTACTCCATTATCCTTTACACTTATAGTTACAATATCTTTTTTATAATATATATTCACAAATATACAGCCACCATTATTAGTATATTTGATACAATTAGATAATAAATTCAATATAATTCTTTCTATTTCTACCTTATCTATATTTACATTTATTTCCTCATTATCTGTATCAAATATTATACTTATGTCTTTTTTCGTTGCATATTCATCTATTTTCATAAATAAATCTTCTACTATATTTACAATATTATACTTAGATAATTTTATTTTATAAAATCCTGATTCCATTTTTGTTAAGTCTATTATATTAGTAATTAATCGTTGTAATCTATAAGAGCTTTGTCTTACTAATTCTATATGAGACTTCATATTATCATTGTAATCATCAATCTTATTATTTTTATATAAAGAATCTATTAATTGATTTGAACTTGAAATAACATTTAATGGCGTCTTTAATTCATGTGACATATTAGCAAAAAACTCCGTTTTTACCTTATCTATTTTTAATCTATCTGATAATTCTTTTTCTACGATTTGCGATGTTTTTTTATGCGTTAAATCTTTTATTATTAGCATTATATGCTTATTTTCATCTATTGAAAAAGGTAATGCATTCACTTCCACTGGGATTTTGTTTTTATCGAATGTAATTAATTCATACTCAAGTAGTAACATATATTTATTCTCATTTATTACGTTTCTCATACTTTCATCAAATTTGTTATCTTCATCTAAGCTCAAATCTATTATATTTTTTATATTTAATTGTTTTATATTATTTGCATCCTCAATGCTTAACATATTTAACAAAGATTGATTTACATAAGCTATTTCTAAGTTTTTATTTAATAAACAAATTCCGTCAGGTAATATGTCTATAAGTCTTTCATATGATTTTTGACTTTCTTTCAATTTTAAATTAGCTTTTTTTCTATCAGTTATATCCCTTATAACTACTATTGTTTTATTCTCGTTATCTTTTGTATACTCCGAAAAACTCATTTCTACATATACTTTCTTTCCTTCTATTTCATAACATTCTTCTATATTATCATTATTGTAATCTATGTTAAAATTTATTTCATCTAATTCATTTTTGAATATTTCTTTACATGTTTTATTTGCATATATTTTTTTACCATCCTGTATAACTATTATTGCGTCTCCTATGTTTTCTAAAAATCTTTCATATCTTGTGTTTATATCTATTACCTTTTGCTTAAATTCTTTTTTCTTAGTCTTATCTATTAATATACATAGTGTTCCTTGTTTTTCATTCTTTATTAATATTGGTGTACATATGGCTTGGTATGCTTTATTATCTTTTGTATAAATCATATTTTGTACATTTTTATTAAATTCAAAGGCATAATCTATTATTTCTATAAAATCATCATAGTTTTCAATAAATGGTTTCATATCTCTTTCTAATTCATAATCTTCATTCCTATAATTCCCACTAAATTTTTCTGTAAATACTTTATTTAAATAAGTTACTTCTTTATTACTATTAAAAACGATTATACAGCTTGTGGATAAATCTAGAGTTGATTGTAATTTTGAAGTTTCTCTATTTAGCATTTTTTTTAATTCTTCTATCTTGCCTGTTTCCTCTATCAATTTTCTATTTTTATCATTTAGATTCTTCGATTTATTAATCAATACACTATTTATTTCATTTAATTCAATATACGGAACTTTTACATTAGCATGTACAATATATTTATATAAATAATATATTGCTATATTGCTTATTACTTGCTTTAATACATCTTCTATATATACATTTTGCACAAAAATATGTAGCATAGTAGGTATTCTTGAAATAACCATTATTATCGTTATATTTTTTAAAGAATATTTTTCATAATCATTTAGTTTATTATCTGCTTTTTTTATCTTATCATTTATAAAAATACTCATAACTATCATAAATATGTTTGTAATGTTATCTATACAAATTATTATTTCTTCTTTTATAAGCATATTATTTGTATATTCATATAAATTTTCAAATATTATAAATGAACTTATGAATAATATACTACTTATAAATATTATCAATATGTTTTTCAAAATATTTTTATCACTTTTCAAATAATTAAAACTCATATATATACCTATTATTGGCAATACATCTATTACCATAGATAACATTGTCGTATAATTACAAATATGAGTTGAATTTATTTCATTATTTAAAGAAACAACTACATATATAATTTGTAATAGACCTATTATAAAAAATACTATTGCTAAAAATATAGAAATTTTATTCATACTAAATTTCATTATATTAAACACAATTATACCCATAGATATTAAAAACGTTGCACATGTTCCACGTATAAATATTCTATATTTATTGACATCTTTTATAACAAATATCAAAATTATAGATATCATCAATATTAATAAAATGCTTAATTTTTCTTTATTGTTATTATTTAATTTAATTTTTGTTTGTGTAAAATTCAATATATTTTTCTCCCTTTTAATTTAAAACTTACTTAATGAGTATATATGTTTTAATTAAGTTTTCTTATTTTCAGCATATTTCAACTTTGAAAATCGAACACTTTGCTTACATTCAACTAATTTAGTCAATTCAGATTATTTATTAAAACATATATTAATAAAATTTTTCAAGATAATTTACTATAAATTATAAAAATACCAAGATATGTATATTATTAATTATTCATACTTAACTTGGTATTTTACAACTATATATGTTCACTTTTATTTTGCCACTTTTTTATATTCCCCCTAATCGGTATAAAAAGTACGTCAAAGTAAAGTAATTTACAGGGTTTCAACTATTAAATAAAATATATTTTAATAGTGAAAATCTTTACAGCAACATATATATTATATCACTTTTATTTAATTTTATATATTTATTTACATTTATTTACTTTTTACCATCTAAAATAATAATCTTTTATTATCATTTCTTTTTGTTATTTTATTTCTATCAAAATTCTCTAGTATAATCATACAATTTTTTCTACTTGAATTAATTAAATCTCTATATTCTCCTAGTGTTATTTCTTTATTTTCTTTTAGATATGCGATTAAATTTTCTTTTGCATTTATATACACTTCCTTATCAATTACATATGTATCATCTAATTTTTCAATTTCATCACTTATCATAGATTCTAAGACTTCTTCATAATAATGATTACTCTTGCATATATCATCTATGCTTAATAGAGATTCTATTCCATGACTTTTAAGCATATTTTTTATTTCATTTTTTATTTCTTTTTGTTTAGCATTTAAAATAATCTTAAATTCATATAATGAAATTAAATTTCCTTCAGCTTTTATTTGATTTTCACTACATAATTTTTCTATTAATATATCTATTTCTTTTGTTTTAAATTTACTTTCTATTTTAGATCTAAATTCTTCTTTTAATATTCCTTTTCTTAATCTATATTTTTTATGATATTCTGTTAAGAGTTTTATAGATTTTTCCTTTAATGCTTCATACTGATTTATGTGCATATACATATTATTAATTAATACAATTTTATTTTCATTTAAGAGTTTTTCTAAAGCATTATTAATATTTTCTTCACTATCTCCACTATAACTCATTATGTCTTTTTTAGTTGGGTAAACGTTAAGGTTTCTTTTTAAATATTCTTCTAATATATCTTTTAATTCACCCTTTTCTTTTACTTTAAGTGATTTTATTACTTTTTCGTCAAATCTTTTATGTTTTTTAGGTGCTGTATCAATTACAACACCTCCTCCTATAGTTTCCATAGGAGAATAATATCTTACTACAAATTTATCTCCTTTTTTAGCTACTATACTTTCCTCTAGCCTTAATTGAACATATCCACTTTCTCCAGATTCAATTATTTCTTTATCTAAAGGCACAGCCCTACAAAGTATTTCTCTTGTTCCATGATATAATCTTAATCTATCCCAATGATTTAAAGTTTTATCAGCATGATTAACCAAAGAAATTTTAATATCTAACATCATAGCTTCTTCTAATGAATTTTTAGATGCTAATACATCTCCTCTTTCAATATCTTCAACTTTAACATTAGAAATATTTATTGCCGTTCTTTGACCTGCATAAGCTGCATTAACGTTTTCTCCATGTACTTGAATACTTCTTATTTTAGTTTTTAGTTTTTTAGGATATATTTCAAGCTCATCTTCTATACTAATTTTTCCTTCTATTAACGTTCCTGTAATTACTGTCCCAAAACCTTTTACGGAAAATACCCTATCTATATTAAGTCTTGCTGGTAAATTTTCGTTATTACATTCTATTTCATTGCTCATCTTATCAATTTTATTAATAAGATTATCTATACCTTTTTTAGATATAGAGTCAACCTCTAAGATATCTGCATTCTCAAGGAATGTTCCTTTTACCTTTTCTCTTATATCTTCTTTTACTAAATCTATAAATTCTTCATCTACTGTATCACATTTTGTTAGAACTATTATTCCATTTTTTATATCTAAAAAGCTTAGTATATCTAAATGTTCAACCGTCTGCGGCATTACGCCTTCATCTGCTCCAACTACAAACAAAACCATGTCTAGGCCTGATGCACCTGCTAACATATTTTTTATAAATTTTTCATGCCCTGGAACATCTACAATACCAGCTCTTTTATTACTTGGTAAATCAAAATATGTAAACCCTAAATTTATTGATATACCTCTCTTTTTTTCCTCAGCTAAAGTATCTGTTTCTCTTCCTGTAAGTGCTTTTATAAGAGTTGTTTTTCCATGGTCTATATGTCCTGCTGTTCCTATTACTATATTTTTCATATTTAGCCCCCTATTAAAGTCTTTTATTCAAAAGCCTTTTTTAGTTCATTTACAATAATATCATATTCATCTTCAAATATTGTCCTCACATCTAGTACATATTTATTATCGTATACTCTAGCTACTATGTGAGATTCACTTAATCTAAGTATTCTTTCTAGTGCGGATACATTCATCTTATTAGGAGTTATAGCTATTACCTTTGTTTTTATAGTTTCTAAAGGCATAGATCCTCCTCCCACCTGAGAAAATCCATCTTCTACATTTATATTTCCATCTAAATTTAATGTTTTTATTTTATTCACTAAAATATCTGCTTTTTCTTGTAATTCTTCAATCTTGTATGTAAGCATTCTTAATGTAGGTATATTTTTTATAGCTTTTTCTTCATCTAAATACATTCTAAGAGTTGCCTCTAAAGCACATATTGTAAGCTTGTCTACTCTTAAGGCCCTTGTAAGTTGATTTTTCTTCATTTTTTCTATGTATTCTTTTTTACCTACAATTATACCTGCCTGTGGCCCTCCAAGCATTTTATCCCCACTAAATGTTACTATGTCTGCTCCTTGATTTATAGAATCTAAAACTGTTGGTTCATAGGATAAGCCATACTTAGATACATCTATGAAAACACCACTTCCTAAGTCTTCTATAACCGGAATATTGTATTTTTTACCAAGTTGTGATAGTTCATCTATTTCTATGTTTTGTGTAAAACCTAATATCCTATAGTTGCTAGTATGTACCTTCATTAAAACCTTAGTATCTTCAGTTATAGCATTTTCGTAATCTTTTAAATGTGTTTTATTAGTTGCTCCAACCTCTACTAACTTTGCTCCACTAAGCTCCATTATGCTTGGTATCCTAAATGAACCTCCAACTTCTACAAGCTCCCCTCTAGATACTATAGCTTCGTTATCTTTTGCTAATGTATTTAAGACAAGAAGTACTGCTGCTGCATTATTATTTACAACTAATACATCTTCTGCTTTAGTAAGCCTTTTTATAGTTTCTGTTAGATGAGAATATCTAGAACCTCTTTCTCCTTTTTCTAAATTATATTCTAAATTAGAATATCTAGATGCAGAGTTCCATAATTCTTCTTTTATAGTTTCACTAAGTAATGATCTTCCTAAGTTAGTATGTATAACTGTTCCTGTAGCATTTATTACTTTTTTTAAAGATAAAGAATAATTTATTCTAATTTTATTTAATGAACTTTCAATTATATCATCAAATTCTATATTTAACTTTTCTTTACCATCTTCATCTAAATTTATAATTTCTTTTCTTTTTAAGTCTATAATCTGTCTTACTGATTCTAGAACTAAACTTCTTGGATATTCATTTAGTGCATCTGTTATTCTTTTATCTCCCAGAACCTCATCTACGGATGGCAACATGGCAAATAACTTTCTTTTATTCAAAATAATCACTCTCTCTTATTTTAATTTTAAATGAATAAGAAATTAATTCTTATAACATAAAATACGGTTATTTTTATATAACCTTAATATATTTATCTGCTCTTGATTTTACTTCACCTATTATTTTAGCTTCTATAGACCCATTCTTTTTCATATCTTCAACAAGCATATCTGCTAAATCAGAATTAACCGATACTAACAATCCTCCTGATGTTTGTGGATCGTATAAAATATCTTCTATTTCAATTTCTATATTTTGTAATTCAACATCTTTACCTACATATTCTTTATTTCTATACATACCTGCCGGTATAATTCCCATTTTTGCCATGTCAATAGCACCTTCTAATATAGGAACTTCTTTTGAATTTATCTCAATACTTACATCAGATGCCTTTGCCATTTCTAAAGCATGTCCTAAAAGTCCAAACCCTGTCACATCTGTTGCTGAATTAACTTCTATTTTATCAAAACTCATGGCTGCATATTTATTTAAGTGAACCATTACCTCAATAACTTTATCTGCTAATTCCTTTTCAACTAAATCTTCCTTCATAGCAGTATTTAATATACCAACTCCAATTGGCTTAGTTATAACTAACTTATCTCCAACCTGTGCAGTTGCATTGGATAAAACTTTCTTAGGATGTACTATTCCTGATACAGATAGTCCATATTTAGGTTCTTTATCATCAACAGTATGGCCTCCTACTAAAAGTGCACCACTTTCTTTTACTTTATCAAATCCACCTTTTAATATTTCTGCTAAAACATTCATATCGTAACAAGCTGGAAAACAAACTATATTCATTGCCACTAATGGCACCCCTCCCATAGCATATACATCTGATAATGAATTTGATGCAGCTATTTGTCCAAATATATAGGGGTCATCTATCATAGGCGTGAAAAAATCTAATGTTTGAATTAAAGCAGTTTTTTCATTTAATTTATATACTGCCGCATCATCTGATGTCTCTAGTCCTACTAACAATTTATCTGTATTTTCATTCTTAGGTAATTGAGACAAAACTGAAGCCAGAACCTCTGGCCCTATTTTTGACGCTCAACCACCTGAAGTTGTCATATCTGTAAGTCTTTTTAAAATTTCCATTTTCATTTCTCCTCGACATGTCTTTTTACATACCTATAATATCACATTTTACCCTATTTCTTTCATTTATTTACTTACTTAATATTATTTTATTAATAAACATACTTTTTTCAATTTATACTGATTTTATCTTTTATATCTTCGTATTTTTTATCTCCTATTCCATTTACATTTTTTATGTCTTCAATACTATTAAATTTTCCTTTTTCATTTCTATAATTTATTATTTTATTTGCTGTTGCTTCACCTACACCTGGCAAAGTATCTAGTTCTTGTATATTTGCAATATTTATATTTATTTTGTTGGTTTCATTTTGACTACTTGACTCAATAGCTACCTCATCGCTTATACCTTCAACAGCGCTATTAGTATCTGTGTCATCACCTATTTTGGGTATAATATAGTGTTTTTCATCTTCAATCCTCATCGCTAAGTTAATCTTATTTAAATTAGCTTCACTTGTAAATCCCCCTAACTTATCTATAGCGTCAGACAATCTTTTGTCACCTTCTATAGTTACAACCCCTGGTTCTTTAACTTCACCACTTATGAATATAGTTATCATACTTTTATTATTTTCACTTATATT
>NZ_JBXKIW010000063.1:0-11501 GCF_056995035.1 Romboutsia sp.
TATGATTATAATATATATATACATATATATGTATATATTTACATATTTTACAATTTATATTTTCATAGCTTAAATATAAATTTATGTTAATTTTGTTAATACATATAAAAAAGCTACTAAATTAATAGTAGCTTATTTCTCTTTTTCATTTAATTGTGGTGTTTCTTGATATTCAATATCTAATAAGCCTAATATTTGTTTAGCTCTTTCCTTTGTTGAACCTTTGACTTCTACATAATTAATATTTTCTGATTTTAAGAAGTTTAATATAGACTCATCTATTTGAAGTGCTATATCTTCTGCTTGCCATCTTACTCCATCTTTTACATATCCAAATTCTCTTGGAACATATACTATCATGTCGTAGTTTTGCATATCTTCTATTGCTAAGCAATATAAATCTTTAAGTATTTGTATTTCTTTTTTACTTCTAGCTTTATTTCCTAACATAAATCTTCCATATATGTAAGGTACAAATGTAGCGTAATCAGTAAGAGCATAATCAAATACTGATAGTTCATCTTCTAACTTTTTTTGACCTAAATAAATACCATATTGTTCAGATATAGTTTCTATCATACCTTTATCTTTTAAATATTCTGTTGAATATTCTAGAGCATATCCTGCATTTAATCCTGATATTTTCATTTCTACATATAAATGTTGTATTAATGTCGTCTTTCCACATCTAGGACCACCTAAAACTGCGATTCTCTTAGTTGCCATAATTTATATCACTCCATACATTATTTTCTCAATTTAAAGAACTTTTATATTATACTAACATTTAGCAGTTTATTCAATGTTTTTGATACAACTCTATTTATTTACATAATAACATTCACATTTCTAGTTTATATAAATAAATTTAATATACGTATTTAAATATTTATTTCTAGTTTTTTTCCTATATCATATCCTTCTTCGTATATCCTTGCGCAAAACTCTTTTTCAAATCTTAAAGTATCATTTTTTTCAAATATAGTTTTGGGTCTAGCAACTATTATATTATCTTCATTATATTTGTTTTTTATTTCATGAGGTAAAACATAATCATGTGCTGTTGATATAATGATAACTTTATCCACATTATTTTTTAGTAACGGTTCTATTAATGTATTGTTAACTAATCCACCATCAAGTTTATATCCATCATATAAACCTTCACTTACATCTTTCTTAAATTGTTGCTTAAAAGATAATGTAGCTTTGGGGTTACATGGTAGCAAAGCGCTGTATTTTACACTGTTTAATGCATCTTCTTTACTTTCTTTAGCTATGTTAACTACCTTTTCGCTAACATTTTTACTTTCTATTTCTATATAGTTCACATAGAAATCCATTTCCTGCTGATTTTCATTAATAAGTGATTTTAATATATCGATAGCATACGAATTATCCACAATGTTATCCACTATTTTAATATCGTTTTCAGGAGTTGTCTGAATATTTGTCCACATTTTCTCTAAGTTATCAACATTACCTGTGAATATATAATATCCATTAATTGATCCTATAGATGTTCCTGATATAGCATCAAATTTATTTATTCCTCTATCATAAAGTCCTTTTATAACTCCGGCTTGATATGAACCCTTAGCGCCTCCACCAGAAAGACATAATCCTATTCTCATACTACCTTCTCCTTATCTATATCTCATAGAATTTATTGAATGTTTTATAAATACCATAGTGGTCTTCAACACTTCCTAACTCTCTTATAGAATGCATCGCAAGTATTGGACTTCCTACATCTACAGAAGGTATATCTATATGGGTAGAAGATATTGGCCCTATAGTACTTCCTCCTCTTTCATCTGATCTGTTTACAAATTCTTGATACTCTACATTAGCTTCTTTGCAAATAGATTTATAAATAGATATTGAATATGCATCACTTGTATATGCTTGGTTAGCATTTATCTTTATAACTGGACCACGTCCCATTACAGGTCTACTAGTTGGGTCATGCTTGTCTACCATGTTTGGATGAACTGCATGTGCTAAATCTGCTGATATCATAAAAGAAGAATACATAGCATTGAAGAACTCTTCTCTTGATTTTTTTAATGATATACAAATTCTTTCTAATATATTTAACAACATGTTTGAATCTGCACCTTGCTTAGTAGAACTTCCTACTTCTTCATTATCAAATACTGCTACTATATTTACTCCATGCTTTCCCTTAGCATTTATAAGTGCATGTAAACTAGCATGTGCCATAGATAAGTTGTCTAATCTTCCTGTTGATATAAATTCTTCATTAGCTCCTATTAAATTGCCCTTTTCAAATTCATATAGGAATAAATCAAAATCTATTATATCTTCAACGGCTACATCTAGATTACTAGCTAATTGATTTAACAAGAAATTATCTTTTTCTAAACTATCATTTAAAAGACCTACTAAAGGTAGCATATCCTTTTGCTTATTTAATGCATAACCTTCATTTACAGTTCTATTCATATGTATTGCTATATTTGGTATTATACAAACTGGTTTATTTATATTTACCATTTTCTCAACTGGCTTCAGTATATTATCGCTTCTTAAAACTACTCTTCCAGCTACTCCTAATGGTCTATCTAACCATGTATTTAATATTGGCCCACCATAACATTCTGTATTTAATTTTAAGTATGTATTTTCAACAGATATTTCTGCATTTGGCTTAATTCTAAATGTAGGTGAATCTGAATGAGATCCTATTATTCTAAATCCTTCTTTTTCTATGTTTTTACAATTAACTACAAATGCTATTATTGCAGATGAATTTTTAGTTATATAGTATTTTCCATTTGTATCTATATTCCATTTTTCATCTAGTAGTAACTCTTTAAAATCATTGTCTTTCAAAAGTTTTGTTGATGTTTCTACTGCTTGAAAAGATGTCGGACTTTCATAAATAAAATCTATAAGATCTTGTGAGAATTTTTTTTGTTCCATTGTATAGCCCCCTATGTAATATAAAAATTTATTTAATATAATTGTGACTAAAAGTTAAATTTTGTTGATAACTTTTAGCCACAATTAATTTTATAACTTGGATTTTATAATATATCTAATGTTGTATATTCTTTATTTATCTTTTTAATACCTTGCTGTACGAATGCTATAGTAACATCTGTGCCCATCATACCTACTACAGTACCTACTCCAAACTTAGCATGATGTACTCTAGTTCCTGGTTTTATATCATCTATGTCAGTTTCTTTTTTTGAATCTTTAATTGTTGCATTTACATTATTAGCTACTGCCGACTTATTCATGTTATTCATGTACTTTTGTTTATACTTATCTAATACATTGTAGTTTGCTTTTGAATGAGTTAATTCCTTTTCCATCTTATTAAGCTTCTCTATACATTCTTTAGGTAATTCTTCCATGAATCTAGATGCTATTGATGGATTAGTTTTTCCATATAAAGTTCTTTTTTGAGTTAAAGTCATATATAGTGTTTCTTTAGCTCTTGTTATACCAACATAACAAAGTCTTCGTTCTTCTTCTATGTCTGATTCACTCATAGACCTTACAGCTCTCGATATAGGGAATAAGCCTTCTTCCATACCTATTAAGAATACCACTGGGAATTCTAATCCTTTTGATGTATGAATAGTCATAAGAGATACTTTATCATTTTCTTCATCACTACTTGTTTCAGATGTAAGCGCTACTCCTGTTAAGAAAGTTTGTAAGTCTTGTTCTTCACTATTTTGTTCAAATTCTAAGGCTATAGATATAAATTCTTTTAAGTTATCTATTCTGTCTTGATCTTCTTCACTTTTCTCTTTAGATAATTCGTCTATATAACCAGTAGTCTCTAATACTTTTTCTATTAACTTACTAACAGGATATACTTCTTTTATAGTTCTTAACGTTCCTACAGTATCCACAAATCCACTTATACTATTTCTTGCTTTTGTTGATATATCTGAGTTAGTTTCTATATCTATAAGTACTGAGTATATACTTTCTTGTTTTAAACTAGCTCTATCTTCTATTTTTTCTATAGTTCTAAGACCTATCCCTCTTCTTGGAACGTTTATTATTCTTTTTAGAGATATATCATCTTGAGGATTTTGTATAACTCTTAAGTATGCCACTAAATCTCTTATTTCTTTTCTTTCATAGAATTTAGTTCCACCATATATATTGTATGGTGTCTGACTTCTATTTAAAGCATCTTCTATAGGACGAGCTTGTGCATTTGCTCTATAAAGTACAGCAAAGTCCTTATATGATCTATTTTGTTCTCTAGATATTTTTGCTATCATATCAGTGATAAAATCTGCTTCATCTATTTCATTATCAGATAACTGTATCTTTATTAATTCCCCTTCTTTTTTCTCACTCCAAAGCTTCTTTCTTTTTCTTTCTATATTATTAGATATTACAGTATTAGCTGCATCTAGTATAACTTGAGTTGATCTGTAGTTTTGTTCTAATTTAACTACATGAACATCATCATAATCTCTTTCAAACTCAAGTATATTTCTTATATCAGCACCTCTCCATCCGTATATACTTTGGTCGTCATCTCCAACTACGCATATATTTTGATGTTGCCTAGCTAATATTTTTATCAATTCATATTGAGCCTTACTTGTATCTTGATACTCATCAACCATTATATATTTAAATCTACTTCTATAAAAATCTAATACTTCTGGATTTTCTTTTAAAAGTTCCACTGTTCTATATATTAAATCATCAAAGTCTAATGCACTATTTCTTTTTAAACGATCTTGATACAGTGCGTATATATCCGCCATCTTACTCATTCTGTTATCTGATAAGTGCATAGCCTTAAATTGGGCAGGATTGTATAACTTATCTTTAGCCCCTGATATCGTACTTATAACTACCTTTGGTTCAAATACCTTATCACTTAAATTTAATTCTTTTAAACAGTCCTTTACTAAAGTAACCTGGTCTGAACTATCATATATAACAAAACTTCTATTGTATCCAATTCTATTTATATCTTTTCTAAGTATACGCACACAGCAAGAGTGGAAAGTACTTATCCACATATCTTTTGTATCAGAACCTAATGTTTCTTCTACTCTCTCTCTCATCTCATTTGCTGCTTTATTAGTGAATGTTATAGCTAATATATTGACAGCTTGTACACCTTTATCTTCTATAAGATGTGCAATTCTTGTTGTTAAAACTCTAGTCTTACCCGAACCTGCTCCAGCTAGTATAAGCACAGGACCTTCTGTCTTTTCTACCGCTTCTCTCTGGGCAGGATTTAATGTATCTAAATTCATATTTTTCCTCCTGTTAACAGTGATATAACTCTATTTTAATCTATATCAAAGATTTGTTCAAATTTAAGAAACTCATATCTTGATTTTTTCCAATATAATGGAAGTCTAAAATCTATATAAAAATAAATTTTAAATATAAGCTCACTAGTTTATAGTATATAACTTATTAGCAATTAAAAAAAGATATAGAACAAATAGTTTATAACTATATATTCTATATCTGATTTGTTTAAATATAAATTTAGTGCTAATTAATCACTTGTATTGAGTACTTTATTATTCCAGTATTTATACAAATCTTCTTCTTTTCTAAATAAAGGTAGTTTCATATTCTTGTGGAGTTTAACTAACCAAGGCAATTCCAGTCCTGCTTTATCAATTTTATCTTCATTTATAAATACATCTTCTGTTAATCCAAAATCAGTTACTTCTCCTCTATTTAATACATAAACATAATCACATATTTCATATATTAAATTCATATCATGACTTGATATAACTATCTTTACACCTTTATCTTTTAGATTTTTAATTATATCTACAATTAATTTTGTACTAATTGGATCTAATCCTGCTGTTGGCTCATCTAGTAATACAATATCATTTTCCATGGCTATTACAGATGCTATTGCTACTCTTTTTTTCTGGCCATAACTTAAAAAATGTACGGGCCTATTTATAAAATCTAGTCCGTTAACAGCCATTAAAGCTTCTTTTATTTTATATTTTATTGTTTCTTCATCTACACCTATATTTCTTAAAGAAAATGCTATATCATCATATACCCTTGAATAAAATATTTGTTTCTCTGGATCTTGAAATACTATTCCAACATCTTTCCTAAGATTATATAAACCTTTTTTATTATATTTTAACTCGTGATTCTTAAATAAAATACTTCCTGATGATGGCTGTAGTATTCCCATTAAATTCATGAACAATGTTGATTTGCCTGAACCGTTAGATCCTATTATTCCAATTACATTCCCCTTATCAAAATCCATATTGACATCTGATAAAGCTAATGAATTTTTTTCATATTGATAATTTAAATTCTGAATTTTAAACATTCTCGTCACCTACTATGTGAAATTTGCCATCATATAATTTCATATCTAATGATATACACATATCATCGTATCTTTTCATCATTCTTTTAAACAGCATATTTCCAAGAAGACCAATTGACTTATATGAAGTTTTTAAATTTATATATCCAAATCTTAATTGTTGTGATTTTCTAATATCCTCTACTTCTTCTAAAAAAATAAATATAAATCTATAAACTAGCATTGATAGTTCTATTACTGTATCTGATATATGCAAGTTTTTTAATAAAAATAATATTTGATTGAAAGGAGTTGTAAGTATAAAAAAATATACACATGTCAAACAAGACATCGATCTAAACAATATATATATTGATGTACTTAATGATGCCTTAGATACACCTATATATACATTAGCAATATTTAAGCTATAAATCAACTTATTTGAATCAAACGATATATTGATAAGATTTATTATGATTCCCATAAATAAAAAGTACATAGGAATTCTAAGTAATTTCATATAGTTTCTCATATCTATTTTAGCTATACAAATTATAAAAATACTCATTAAAATCATTATACTCATTAAAAACAAAATATTCTTTATCAGCATGGATGCAATTAAAAAAATTACACCTATACTAACTTTAATTTTTGGATTTATATTTGTTAAATTATTTGTATATGCATATTTATCAATTAAAAGCATCTTTACTTTCTCCTTCTGCTACCTAGATAATATCCTATAAATCCAGCTCCTATTGCTGCTTGTGTTGAAAATAATAAACTCTCTATTTCTCCACTTGGTGGTTTGTACAAGCTACTAACCCATGGCTTATATGTTGGATTTATCTCTGTTATAATAGATTCTGCTTCTCCATCAGCTCCACCATATTCAGCTTTTGAATTTAATATCAATGGAGCTATAATAAGTCCTACTGCTATTAAGAATAATATCCAGTTAGTTTTCTTTGTTGATTTCGTATTTGTACTCTTCATCATCTACTCCATTTCCTTCTTTTTCTATTATTAAATTATAGATTATAGTAGTAAGTATACCTTCTGCTATAGCTATTGGTATTTGAGTCATAAAAAATACTCCTAGAAACTTTGCAGCTGACACCATTACTCCACCAGTTGCATCTGGAAATGCTAGAGCTAATTGTAGTGCAGTTACTGTATATGTAGCTAAATCTCCTAAAGCCGCACTTATAAATACATTAGTGCCTAGCTTTACATTTCTTTTCTTTAAAAATTTAAATATTAAGAATGTTACTATAGGGCCTACTATTGCCATTGAAAATGCATTAGCTCCTAATGTTGTTAATCCACCATGTGCTAAAAGCAATGCTTGGAATAACAGTACTATTGTACCTAAAACAGTCATCACACTTGGTCCAAATAATATTGCTCCAAGTCCTACCCCTGTTGGATGAGAACAGCTTCCTGTTAGTGATGGTATTTTTAATGCAGATAGTACAAACACAAAAGCTCCACATAAAGCTAATAATAATTTTTTCTTAGGCTCTTCTTTTACTATTTTATTTATAGATTTTAAACCCATTAAGAAAAACGGTATAAATATTACACTCCATATAATAGACCATTGTACAGGTAAAAAACCTTCCATTATATGCATTGCATTTGAAGTAATCGGATTTAATATAATCAAAAGAAATGATGCTACTAATCCTAGTTTTAAATTTTTCATAACTGTCCTCTTCTCTATTTTAAATATTAATATATATTTTTGTCAATTTAAAAAGTCTAACCTAAGGGTTAGACTTTCTTTATAAATACTAATTATATACATAAGTATTTTAAGAAATTTTCTCCTCCCCGAAGAAATTCTTAAATATTATTAGGCAGGTCTCCTGGCTTAGCTTCATCCTACTATTTTACCTTCCCATGACTAAGTCATAGTGGTTAAATCGAAATTTCGTCAGCTTTACAGTAGCGGGGGCTGCAGAGGACTTTGACCTCTTTCCCTATTAATCTTGATTTAAGAACCTATAATATTTTTATTATTTTTTAAGAAATCTGTTTGATTACACAATATTGACTAATCATTTATGCTATTTTAAATATTAACTTCTATTAATACATTCTATAATAAGTTTAATATTCCTTCTTATTTTTAAATTTTTTTAATTATTTAGTTTTATTATTATTTCCCATAACTTTATAGATTTTAATTCCTAATTATCTTTTTTAAATACATTGATACTATATCCGAGAATCTTTCTATGTCTTTTGTATATATAAAATCTTTTCCATATATTAATTTCTCTGCTTGTAAATCAATTTCTTTACCTGTAAATACACCTAAAACTAATATTCCATTTTGTCTTGCTTTTCTTACTTCGTTTGCAGCATCTTTTACTCCAACTACTCCTCTATACGCCATTTCTCCCCGTATGCTTCTTTCTCTATCCTTACCTATTTTCACATCATTAGGTCTTCCATCACTTAAAACTATTAATATTTTATTTTCTTCAGTTCTCTCCGATAAACCTTCACAAATTGACTTTATTGCTAAACCATCTCTATTGTTCCCTGCACAAAAATACTCAAATATATTTTCACTAGAATCTATATTATCCTCATAATCTTTAAATCTTTTCAAGATTGTATAATCCATAAAACTAGAAAATCCTATAACCCTATTTGGTATTCCTACCATTGTTAATGCTCTCGCTATTATATATGCTTGAGTAGCTACATTTGCCTGATTTCTACTTTGTGAACCACTTGAATCTAACAATATATCTATAACATATTTTCCTTTTTCATTTTCAACATCTTTATAAAATATTTTTTTATTATTACTTCTACTTACTCTCCATGCTCTATTTGCATATACAGTTCCACAATCAGAGTAAATTCTACTTATTTCACTTTCTTCTATTAGTATTCTGGATATATTTTCTTTCAGTTTTATTATATTTCTCTTATGTACTTTCACTTTATCTCTAAACTTACTTATATTATTCTCTTTTTGCCTAGTTACATATTTTATTTGAGCTATATTGCTACACTCACTTCTTAAAACTCCTTCTGTAAAATGAATTCTACATCCTTCATGTGCATTTCTACAATTTTTTGTCTCAATTTTTTTTATTTCACTTTTATTTAAATAAGATTTACCATAATAATGTTCCATCTTTTTATAAATCTTATCTAACGTTTCTTTATCTACATATATAACTCTATCAGAAGATTGGGATGATTGTTCTATTTCATTTTCACCTATATTTTCTACTAACATTGATGATGCTATATCCTTTATTTCATTTTCAACAAACTGATTATCTTCCTCATTATAAAGTTCTTCATACATAAAATTTGCAAATGTATCAAAATCTACATCGTTATTATCTATATATTCTACTGATTTTTTTTCAGTATCCTCTTGCTTATTTAATATTTGATTGAAATAATTTAAATATATGACATCAACACATTTTAAAATGTCTATTATAGGTTGATTTATATCTATCTTCTTAACGCTATTAATTATCCTTCTACTTAAACCATCTACTGTAGGATGCTTTCCCATACCTTCAAGAACTAAAGCATATTTTACTTTTTGTAAAACATCTTCATTATATATCTTAGAAAATCCCGAAACTACATCTTTATACGCTTTTTCCTTTATATCTTCAACTCCTGGCCTTTCTTGTATTATCTTGGTTTCTACTACTCTATTTAATGAAATTTGAATTAAACTTAAAATTGTTTCTGAATCATACCCTTTTTTTATTCTATTTATCAGATACTTCTTTACTATATCCCAATTAACATATTTATGCCTAGCTCCTGCCATTATTGCAAAATATAAAGCTGCTTCTTTAGATGTATAATCTTGTTCTGAAATATGAATATCTTCATCATATTTTCCTGATACCGTCCAAGATAAGTTGTTTACCCTATTTTCAAATTCATAGTTGTTATATATCCATTTCATAGTTATCCCCTATCTGGAAATATATCTTTTGTTTCCCATTTCATAGGTATTCTTGTTTTAATAATATCTCCAACTATTTCTTTTTCATATATATCAAAAGTCTTACCTGTTATCCCCATATTAATTGCTAAATCAGGCTTAAGGCCTCTTCTTATAGTTCTTAATGATCCTATTAATCCTCTTAAATCTATTGACTTGCTAGATATTTCTCCATTTTGAGACTTCAGTTGTAAGTCTAAAAATATACCTGCAAATTGATTCAATTTTTCTTCATCTGCGTCTGGAAATTCATTTTGTAAAATTAACATAAGCTTGTCTTCTTCTACTGCAGGTATATCTATTACCATAAATCTAGAAACCAATGCTTCATTTAACTCTTTTGTCCCTGCATATTCATAGTTCATGGTTCCAATAAATCTTGTTGCCGGATGTAAGTTGATTCTTTCATATCCTGGTACATCTATCACTCTTCTATGATCTAGGGCTGAATGTAGTACTGCTATCGCATCATTTTTAGCCATATTTATCTCATCAAACACTCCAAAACCACCATTTATTGCACATTCATAAACTGAGCCACGTCTTAATTTTACTTCATTATCTAAAAATGTATCTGTTCCTATTAAAGTTGTACTGTCCGTGTTGATATGGAATGATGTATTCCATTGAGGTCTTCCAAATAATTCTGATATATTGTCTGCTAATAAATTTTTCCCCGTTGCTTTTGGACCTGATAATAATATATTTTCTCCTTCTAGTATTGCTGATATCGCCATATTCCATATTTCTGATCCATAAAAATAATTACTAGAATTAGATATTCTATGACTAATATTCTCTTCTAATTTATAATATTGTTTAAAATATATCGCATCATCTATTAATTTTTTGCCTATTCCTTGTCTTTCTAAATTTTCAATTATCCCCATGACATATTCCCCTTTGTGTAATAATTTATATGTATAATTTTACCACACAAATCTTGTTCTGTAATAACTATTAATTATTAACAAAACAAAAAAGCCTTCTATTTCTAGACGACTTTTTTATTTATTAGTGTGCTTGTTATAAATTAACGTACAAAAAAAGATTACGTGGCTACGTCTTACTCTCCCAGGCAGTTGCCCACCAAGTACCATCAGCGCTAAAGAGCTTAACTTCTGTGTTCGGAATGGGAACAGGTGTATCCTCTTTGCTATTATAACC
>NZ_JBXKIW010000064.1:0-15419 GCF_056995035.1 Romboutsia sp.
GATATATTAAAAAAAGAACAATAGTACTTACTATAGAGTACCAAAGAACTAAATTACCAATAAGCCCTTGGGGCAAATGTCTCGTTATAATAATTTTACCGAAATAGCTATATAAAATAATTGTGTATACTAAAAGCAATGGAAGAATAATAAACTGTAGTAAAACACTCAATACTTTAGGATAGCTTTCAAAAGAAGCTTCCTCTATTTTTCTTGGTACATCAGCTAAGAAAAATGCTGGAGCAAAAATTCCTCCTACTATAAACGCCATATCAGCAAACAATTTACTAGATATCTCTGCATTAAAAAGTAAGTTTATAGTTGCTAGTATAGCAACAAGACCTACATAAAGAATTGCAGAATATAAATATGTAATAATGAATCTTGTGCATAATTTAATTACATAAAGCTCATAATTTTTCTTTCTCCCAAAATAAGGTATAATACTAAAAAGTAAATAAAGAGCAATTGTATAGGTCACATACCTTGTCATTGACACCATTTCTACATTTCTTAAAAACAATAGATAATAGACAACTAAAAGAATTGCCATACCTACATATGCTAAAATTCGAGTGCGTTTTTTAATATTTGTACTTCCTTCGAAAAAAACATCTAAAGACAGGCTTAATGGAATACCAAGAGCTAGTACCATAGCTACTCGAGAATATATTTCTATTACCTCTTCTTCTCTAAAATCCAAGTGATTGATAAAAATAAGGATTCCCACTACTAAAGTTGCAAATAATAGTGGTATAGGGAAACGCTTAAAACTATAAGATAGTTTATTGGCTACATTCTTAAGTCGTGCAGTAACATTCATATTTATCGCTCCTTTTTGTTTTAAATTTTTCATAAAAATCTCCTTCTGTATATTTAAGTTAATGGCTATGTTTTAGAATATTGTTGAAATTAAATCAATCTATAATAGGCATTGAGATTTACGTTTAAATTTCAATGCCTACACTAATTTATTGCTTAATGTTTTTATATATTCTAGATTCAATTTTTTTATGTGAAAATGAAATAAGAATTGTTATAAAAACAATATATTCACCAGTTATTATCTCTGTAACCAACAGTACTCCTATTATAAGGTAAAAAATACCCATTATCAAATCTAATAATCTTTGAGATTTAATATATTTATCTAGCACAGTCTTATCTTTAATATTCATTTTCATTGCTCTTTTAGGTGTGTCATAGATGGCTAAAAAGATCATCCCTATGCCTAAAAAAATTATAATTAAACTTAATATTTTTATAATCATATTATTCTCCCCTTTTAACTTTATATGATTTTAATATAATTTCCATATCTATTCACCTCACTATTTTTTAATTTAAAATTTAACTGGCCTTTTATACATAGCTATATATTACCCTAAATTTACATTATTTCCAATAAATTACTTAATTTATAATATAATATCTATTTCTACTAATTCTGTAATTAATCTGTTACTATAAATAATATATCCTTTTGATATACTATTTATATAATTGACTTAGGGGGATAATTAATATGTTTGATAACTTTTTAGATAAATACGGTAAGGATCGAATTTTTAAGATTATATTCATCTTAGCTATATTAGTTAATATAATCGTAGTTATATTTTTAGGTAATAATGAGAAAATCTTTGTAAATACTGGTGAAAAATTTAAATTTCACGGTATAAACAATAATGTAGCTACTATCAAAGATAGTACTGGAAATTTACTTAAAGTTAAAGAAATAAAAAATGATTCAATTAATGAGGATGATACTCTTTCTTATATATATGATAGTGTTGATTTTAGTAGTTTTGAGATTTCCTATAAGAATAATGTTATGTTTTATGATAACTCTCAACTTGCAAATGACAAAGTAACTTTAACATTGTCAAACGAAAAAAGTTATACTTATGATAGTTATGATATAAGCAACTCTTCTAGTAATAATCCTAGTATTGATACAGAAGTTAACCTTATCTGTAAGTCTGTAGATATGTATAAAAAGAATCCTAGTGTTTTTGATTATGCTCCTCTATTAATACTTTTTGCTTGTTTAATTTACTTAGGATGTATTCTTATCATATATCCTGAAGAAGCTTGGGAGTTTCAACATGCACTTCATGTTAAGGGTGGAGAACCTACTAATTATGCAATTATTTCTAGTAGAATTGAAGGTGTAATAATTGTAATTGCTCCTACATTTATATTCTTATACAACTACACAACTTTTTAATAATAGATTTTTAATAATATGTATATAAAAAAAATAATGGTCTATACTTTTAATATAAATTTAAGTACAATTTTTAAGGATATTCTTAATGATATACTTAAGGATACTGTACTTATTTCTCCTTTCAAAAGGCGAGTGCCCCACTGACACTCGCCTTTTTGTTTTATATTTAATTTTTTATTTTATTCCAAAATAATTATGTAATAATTTAATATTCTTATCCATATCTGCATTTATAACCCACATACCATTTGAAATTTCGCTCTTAAAAGTTCCCTCTTGTGGAATCCTATATTGATTTATCTCAAATTCATCGTCATATAAAATTCTACTTGATATATTTTTAATGTATTCCATAGATAGATTTGTATTAACTTGACCCATTATCTCCATTCCTATTTCAAATTTCTTTTCTGAAGTTTGATCTTGAACTTTACTTATAAGTTGCATTAAAACTTTTCTTTGTCTTTGAGTTCTTTCATAATCTCCATTACCTTCTTTTCTAATTCTAGAATATGCAACAGTTTGACGTCCATTTAAAGTTTTAAGTCCATAACCTTTTATATAGTCAGTTCCTTTGGGTAACCCTTCAATATTATTTATCTCAACTAAATTATTGTTTATTTGATTAGCTTCATAGTCTTTAATCTCTATATCTACACCACAAATAATATCAATAGCTTTTGCTAAACTAAAAAAATCTACTGCTACATATTTGTCTATATTTAAGTCAAAATTTGAATTTATAGTTTTTAATGCTAACGGTGCACCTCCATAAGCATATGCATGGTTTAACTTTTCACTCCCATATCCTTCTATATCAACTAAAGTATCTCTTAATATAGATACTACTTTAATCTTTTTCTCTTCAAAGTTTATATTTGCAATGATTATAGAGTCTGAACGAGTTTTTTCATTTTCACTTCTTCTATCTAGCCCAAACAATGCAATATTTATATATTTTTCATTTTTTATGATTTCTTCTATGTTCTCTGTTTTTGTATATACTTTTTCACTGTTTTGCGATTTATTTATTAATATTCCTAGTAAACCTATAGGCATTAAAAATATTATTAATACTAAAAACGTAATTCCTATTTTAGAAAACTTCATATATTTACTTCCTTTCAATATCTTGTGTATATCATATTTATTTTAGATTATATCCCATTTATAATAATAACATAAATACCCCCTAACTAATCGTTAAGGGGTGGCTGTATCTAAATTTATTATATACAGTTATTTTTTACTCTACAATGTCAACTACAAAATCATAAAATTGCTTTATAACCCAGCTATATTTCATACTTTCTTCACTAATCCAATTATCATATCTTATAGATGTTTGATTAGCACCACCTGGCTGAAAAACATTAGCTATACAGCCAACTTTTACTTTATTTTCACTAGATATAGTCCAGTTGTACTTATGCCTATCATTAATTTTTTCTACATATTTATCTACATTTTCTAATAAATCACTATAAACAACTTTAGCTCCTTCTAATAAAAAGTTCTCTAATGTTCCTTTAGAATTATTATCTGGAAAAAAATAATGATATAAACTTATAATCTCCCCTCTTATCCTGCAATCTCCCCTTATAAAGTCTTTTTTATGAACTACCATGTCTTTATTATATTTCTTAAACTTCTCTTCAAAAGAATGTTTAGCAAGATTTTGATCTGCATCAAATATTGCACAGACACCATTAATTTGTTTTAGTTCACCTTTACTCATATTACTAAGATACAAATCTATATCTTTTATAATGTTAGTTGCTCCGTTTGAAGAAACTATAACTACGCATAAATTATTTTTCAAAAAATAAGCTGGCATAGGTATATGTCTATCTAATCTATCATTTATAAAAGGATAACTTCTAGGAACTCTAGATTTCCACATATCTGGCAATTGATTTACAGCCCTGGCTTCTAAAAAACCCCTTAACAATAAAACTCTAGCCACACAATTCACATCATGTAAACCTTCTACAAAGAATATAAAACTTCTCACTATCTCACATCCTGACCTAGTAAAGTTCTTATATCCTTTAACTTATTACCAGAAAATTTAGTCCCATAAATTTTTTCATCATATATTTCTATTCTAAAACAAGATAATGAATCTGTTTGTTTTCCCACACCCATTATCATGCCGTCTATAGCTTCTAAACTATGTGTAGTACAAATAAGTTGAACTTCAAACTCTTTACAAGCTTCTATAAACCATTTAAAAACATCATTTATCATATTTTTGTGTATAGCTGTTTCTATTTCATCTACTAAAAGTATGCCTTGTTTTGCACTAATTACAGCTGAGGCTAATGTAAGGACTTTTTTTATACTGTCTCCAAAACTAAACAAAGGCATAAGTCCATATTTTTTATGCTTTATATAAGTTGTCATTGGATTATCTTTATTATTAGTTGATAAAATTTTAAAATCTAATATATTGGAGTCAAACATTTGTAGTAGCTTTATTATTTTATCTTTTTCACTTTCTTTTATATTTTCTATGGTTTTATTAATAAGTCCATCCTTAAAGTGATCATAAGGAGTTATATATATAATTTTTATAATATCATAACTACTATTGTCTTTAATAACTTGATTTTCTTTAAAAGTCATATCTTTATTTATTAGTTTTTCATTATCTAGTTTTATACTTATTGTTCCCCTGAACATTTTTTCAATTAAATTACCATCTATTTTTAACTCTCTAGCTAATCCGTTAATTATTGAATCTATTTGTATATTTTTTGATATATATTGTTCTTTAGGAAAAATTTCTAAAAATAGTTCAAATTTTGATGGGTAACTACTATCACTTCTAGATATATGTTTTAACATAGTTTTTATGCTGTCTTGACTTTGTAAAAGTGATATCGCTTCTAATACAGATGTTTTTCCACTATTATTTTCACCAACTATTATATTTACATTTGATAAATCATTTAACTCTAGATTTTCTATACCTTTGAAATGTCTTATATTTAAATAACTTAAATAATTCATATTATCACTTCTTTCCTCGTTATATAGTTAATTATATAATTGAGAAGTCATTAATATAACTTTTCTTTATCCTTTAAATAGTTTTTAATCATATATGTTTGTCAAATCTATTTTTTATTTTCTATTTATGGTAAGCTTATTTAGAGGTGAATATAATGAAGAAAACTGTAAAAGTTGTAGCAGCAATTGTCGAAAATGAAAATAAAGAAATATTATGCGCTTTAAGATCTCCTGATATGGTCCTTCCTAACTTATGGGAACTACCTGGTGGTAAGGTTGAGGAAAATGAGGAATTATTTGATGCTATAGAAAGAGAAATTAAAGAAGAACTTGATTGTGATGTTAAAGCAATTGAAGTGTTTAATGATAATACTCATGAATATGAAAAAATTATAGTTAATCTTATATCTATTAAGTGTAGGTTGGTAAATGGAACTCCTAAGGCTAGTGAGCATTCTAAATTAGTTTATTTACAAAGAGAAAATCTACATTCTTTAAAATGGGCTCCTGCTGATATATGTGCAGTGGAACAATTAATAAATGAAAAATAATTTCAAAAAATAATGTATGATTATTTAAACAATGGGTATAATTTACATATACTCATTACTTAACCTTTATTTTTTTTATCCACTAAAAAGACAGGTATCGGAACCTGTCTTTTTTAGTATTCTATAAATTAATAGAAGTTCTTCTTATTCCTAAAGTTATAAACCTTCATTATTTTTCGAATTATTTTTTTCTTGTTCTTTATTTGGTTTCTCTTGTCTTGGTTCTTGTTGTTGTTTTCCCTGCTCTTTATTTGGTTTCTCTTGTCTTGGTTGCTCTTGTTGTTTTTCTTGTTCTTTCTTTGATTCTTCTTGTGTTGGTTGCTCTTGTTGTTTTTCTTGTTCTTTCTTTGGTTTCTCTTTCTTTGGTTCTTCTTGTTGTTTTTCTTGTTCTTTATTTGGTTTCTCTTTCTTTGGTTCTTCTTGTTGTTTTTCTTGTTCTTTCTTTGGTTTCTCTTTCTTTGGTTCTTCTTGTTGTTTTTCTTGTTCTTTCTTTGGTTCTTCTTGTCTCTGTTGCTGTTGTTGTTTTTCTTGCTCTTTCTTTGGTTTCTCTTGTCTTTGTTGCTGTTGTTTCTCTTGCTCTTTCTTTGGTTCTTCTTGGCTTGGTTGCTGTTGCTCTTGTTCTTTGTTTGGTTCCTCTTGGTCTTCTTTATCTTGATTTTCGTCTACATTTTCTTTACCTGAATATTCTTTTACTACCTCTTTATGTTGTGCTTTTGCTTCTATCATATTTTCTTTTGACGAGTTATAATCATTTAGCTTTAATTGATAATCTTCCTCAGCTTTTTTTATTGCTTCTTCATCACCTGTTTTAGATGCTTTTTTTAATTGTATTTTTGCCATATTTAATGCTTTCTTTTGTGCATTAAACACGTGTCTTTTTTTAACTAAATTTGCAACAGCTTCTTTCTTATCCATTTGCATTTCAATAACTTGTTCTAATTTTACTTTAGCTTCATCACTAACTGTGTCTTGTAATTGATCTAGTACTTCAATAGATTCTTCTTGTTGTTGAGTTAATTGTTCCTTTAATTTTTCAATTTCATCTTCTTCTTTCTCAATAGCAGCTAATTCCTCATCAGTAAGTTCTACTGTTTCATCTACAAGCACACCTTTATCATCTGATTTTTGAGCCTCTTCTATAATATTATCTACTACTTCAACAGCTTCATTCATATTCTCTTCGTATTCTACGAGAGCTTCTTCAACTAAATCTTGTTTCCCTTCTTCAGACATAACTTCACTTTCGCCAAGTCTTTCCTTTGCAATATCTGTTAAGACTTCCACTTGCTTTTCTTCATCAGATGTCAATGCTACTGATGCTTCATCAATTAGCTTGTCCACAGGATATAACATACTATCTGGAGTGATTCCTGCTTCTTCTTTAAATGATATCATTTTCCCTTCAGCTAAAACCGGAGTCGAGATGTTTAATGTTACAAATATACCAGTTAATAGTATACTTAATTTTTTCATACGTACTTCCTCCTAATATAAATTTAGTAATTTGATGACTTATATTAATTGTTATACGTAACATGTTTGTTTAACTTAATAAAAATCTCAAAAATAATTATATGTAATTATTACCTTAAATATAATGTATACAACCGCCTTATTATATTACAAAAGACTAGGTTTTCACTAGTCTTTGTAACATATATACTTAACAGATTTTGTAATTATGAATTATAGTTTATATTTTAAACTTCCATCATTTTTTATCATAAAATATTCTGTACCCTCATATTTCATATAAAATATCCAATTACCAACAACATGTATATGCCAAGATGAATCATCAGATAATTTTACTTTATCTGTTCCATCTATTTTCATTTTGTATAATTTACATATACTCATTACTTAACTTTTATGTTTTTTATCAACTAAAAAGGCAGGTATCGGAACCTGCCTCTTTTAGTATTCTATAAATTAATAAAAGTTTTTCTTATTCCTAAAGTTATAAATCTTCATTATTTTTCGGAATTATTTTTTTCTTGTTCTTTATTTGGTTTCTCTTGTTTTGGTTGCTCTTGTTGTTTTTCTTTCTCTTTCTTTGGTTCTTCTTGTCTTGGTTGCTCTTGTTGCTTTTCTTGCTCTTTCTTTGGTTCTTCTTGTCTTGGTTGCTGTTGTTGTTTTTCTTGCTCTTTCTTTGGTTCTTCTTGTCTTAGTTGCTGTTGTTGTTTTTCTTGCTCTTTCTTTGGTTCTTCTTGTGATTGCTGTTGTTCTTGTTCTTTCTTTGGTTCCTCTTGGTCTTCTTTATCTTGATTTTCGTCTACATTTTCTTTACCTGAATATTTTTTTACTACCTCTTCATGTTGTGCTTTTGCTTCTATCATATTTTCTTTTGACGAGTTATAATCATTTAACTTTAATTGATACTCTTCTTCAGCTTTAATTATCGCTTCTTCATCACCTGTTTTAGATGCTTTTTTAAGTTGTACTTTTGCCATATTTAATGCTTTCTTTTGTGCATTAAATTCATGTCTTTTTTTAACTAAATTTGCAACAACTTCTTTCTTAGCCATTTGCATTTCAATAACTTGTTCTAATTTTACTTTAGCTTCATCACTAACTGTGTCTTGTAATTGATCTAGTACTTCAATAGATTCTTCTTGTTGGTGAGTTAATTGTTCCTTGAATTTTTCAATTTCATCTTCTTCTTTCTCAATAGCAGCTAATTCCTCATCATTAAGTTCTATTGTTTCATCTACAAGCACATCTTTATCATCTGATTTTTGAGCCTCTTCTATAATATTATCTACTACTTCAACAGCTTCATTCATATTCTCTTCGTATTCTACGAGAGCTTCTTCAACTAAATCTTGTTTCCCTTCTTCAGCCATAACTTCACTTTCGCCAAGTCTTTCCTTTGCAATATCTGTTAAGACTTCCACTTGCTTTTCTTCATCAGATGTCAATGCTACTGATGCTTCATCAATTAACTTGTCCACAGGATATAACATACTATCTGGAGTGATTCCTGCTTCTTTCTCAAATGATATTGTATTTTCTGCAGCCGAAACTGGAGTGGAAATACTTAATGTTACAAATATCCCTGTTAATAATTTACTTAATTTTTTCATAATTACTTCCTCCTAATATAAATTTAGTAATAAAAATAATAATTGTTTTTGGCAAAATATTATTTTTATTACATTCTATATTAATTTAATACGTAGTATTTTTACTAAATCTGACAAAATCCACTAAAAAAGTTATATTTAATGTTGCTCAAATTTAGTGGTTGAAATTATAAAAAGCCATAAATATAAAGAACTGATAATTTAGTTCCTTGCATTTACAGCTTTTATAAAATCTCTTTTAATAATATATAGTACTCCTAATAATCTTAGCACAATCTTTAGATTTATTGAAAATATTTAAATTTTTAACATCGTCATCTATCTCTCTAGTGAACACAAATAAATCACCTTTATAAATATCTATCTCTGAATCTAATTTTATTGTTATTTCTCCACTTACACAGTATAAAACATCTGCTATATGATTATATATTTGTTGTTTATTTATAAGTTTTATTTTTTTCAAACTATCACTCTTAACTCGTATGTACTCTAAGTCACCAGTACACTCCTTATTCATCATAAGGTTAAAATCGGTCACTTTTCCATAACTTTTAGTTGTCCAATTTCCACTAAAACTGTCTATATCAAACTCATTTAATTCAGTAATATATTTACCTTCATGTTCTAAAGTCAGCTTTCCATCTAAAATCATTATCTTTCTATCTATTCCTGGTAAATGAGTAAATGTAGATTCTTCTATATCAACTCTAGCCGAACTAAGTCTCCACGTAAAATCAAGTTCACTATATATAGATTCCTGTGGGTATATATATAATTGAGTTGTAGTTCCTCCAGACCATTCACTTATTTTATGTTCTTGATTTCTTATAACTTTTATATTACATGCCATATAAATTCCCCCCTTATCTCTATAAAAACAAAGTTTATATTAGAATATATCCTCATTGTTAATTTAAATTCCTTTTAACTAAATTTATAAAAATAATTTAAATTAAATAAAAAGTCTGCTGTCACTGTTATAAAGCTTAGAACTAATCTTGATTATGTCAAAAAAACCTCATACCTATAGGTTCTGTAAAATAAAGTTTATATTATTATTTAATTTATTACTGCTCATTAATATTTATATCTCCAAACTATCCACTGCTAATCTAGGCATAAAAAATACTACTACTCTCTCGCTTTTAGGAATAGTATTTTTCTTAATATTCTTTTTTATTTTTAGAGTTTAAATGTCCCTTATTAGTTTATCTATATACTATGAATATATATCTGAAAATTCAATATGAATTTTATCTATATTACATTGCGGTATGAATTCTTCTATGTAAGATTCATCCTCCTCTTTTGAAACCAGTTTAACAGGTATTTCAATGATAAATTCTGTTCCTTCTCCACATTTACTTTTGACACAAATGTTACCATTATGCATTTCAACTAAAGACTTAACCAATGACAAACCTATTCCGCTTCCCTCATTTTTTCTAATATATAATGGATCTATCTGTCTAAACCTTTCAAATATTATTTCCTGTTTGTCTTCTGAAATTCCTATACCTGTATCCTTTACAGATATTAAAATACTTTCTTTTTTATCGTATATATTAACTTCTATTTTATCATTTGGTTCTGTAAACTTAACTGCATTTGAAATAAGATTTAATATAATTCTTTCCATTTGATCTAGATCAAATGCCAAAATCTTTTCTTCTATTTCTGTATCAAATATAATTTCTCTTGATTTACTTTCCACATAATCAACAGTTGATAATGTTATGTTTTCAATAACTTCTACAATATTTTTATTTTGTAAATTTAAATTTTTGAATCCTGAATCAATCCTTGTAGTGTCAATTAAATTATTTACCAGTCTTAATAATCTATAAGAGTTTTGATTAACTACATTTATATGTTTATTTAATTTCTTACTATCTAACTCATCTTTATTACTATATAAAGACAACATCTGCATTGTAGAAAAAATAATATTTAAAGGTGTTTTTAATTCATGAGATATATTTGAAAAAAATTCAGTTTTTAATTTATCATATTCAAGGGTTTCTTCTAATAATCTTTTATTTTCTTTTATAAGAGTATTAAAACTATTTGATAAAACTCCTATTTCATCATTACTCTTTATATTAGATTTAACTGTAAGATCTCCTTTTGCAGCTACTTCCATATATTCTTTTAATTTATTAATAGGTTTAACACATGCATTTGTTAGAAAATATAATACTCCTCCTATTATAATTACTATTATAATAGATGTAATTAAAACATATAATTTTAACATTTCTATACTTTTAGTCATCTCATCATAATTAGCAGACATACCTATAGACCATCCCGTAGATTTAACCGGCTTAAATGAAACTAATTTTTTTTCACCATTATAGGAATAATATCTAGTTCCTTCTTCACCTCTTATCATTCTTTTAATAATATTTTTTAAATCCTTATTGGCACTTTTGAATAAATCATCCTCAGTTGGATGTGCTACTGTTGCTCCATATAAATCAAACATATAGGCATATCCATAATTTCCAAATTTCTCATCATTGATAATATCTGTGATAACAGATAAATTTATTGTTCCTGCTACTAATCCAATAATCTTACTCTCATTATCTCTTATAGGGGCTGAAACTACAATAATAGGATTTCCTGTAGATTTAGATATCTTACGCTCCGATATAACAGTTTGTCCTTCTAGGGCTTTATGAAAATACTCTCTATCAGAAATATTACCTGATACTCCATTTGTTGATTTATAATTACCTTCTATATCAGATATTAAAACTACTTCATAATCCTTAAAAAACTTCCTATGATCCTTCACATACTTGAATATCACATTATAATCTAAATTTTGTGCCGCTTGTGTTGTGGATATCATTTCCATTTCCTCTTTCCACAGCTCAAATTTATTTTCAGTATTTACTACTAATTTCTCCACTTTCTCTTCAGTTACTGTTTCAACATGATTAATAATTATTTCTTTAGAGAAAGTATATCCTATTAATGCTAAAGATAATAATCCTATACTAGCTACTAATATTACAGGCAGAATAATTTTTTTCTTCAAACTTTTCATATTTTACCCCTTCCCAAATTAAAAAATTATTTATTACATTCATCCCCTTATGAATTTCCGTTTTATATTTTCAACATATTTTAATGTGATTTGACATATGTTGATATATTTCAATGTAATTTCATTATAGTTTATTTTCAATATTCTGTAAATAAAATATGTAACTATCTGGTAGAGAATCTGTAACTATAATTTCAGTAGCTATATTAGGTGCATTGGAAGCTTCATCTATTTGCAAAAGTTCCTCAACTCGTATTAATTCGACTTTACATTTATACCTTTATGCACACCTATTCATCACATATCAATTATTTATAATTTTTCAAAGTGCTTATTTTAATAATCAATTAAAGTTATATACTGATAAATATTTAAATACAAAAAAGGCTGCTATTAAACAGCCTTTAATCTTACTTAGCAAGTGCTTTACATTACCTCAATTTAAACTTGCTAATAGTTCTTGTACTTAACATGGTATGATAGGCCTATTTCAATCATTTGACTCATTCTTGCACATAAGTCTATACTTCTCCATTGTTTCACTAAATATATCAGCTATAGGTGGTGGCGTATATGTTATCGCATTAGCCCCAGCCTCTATTGTTTCAATAATAGTCTCATCAGTCGGTCCTCCTGTTGCCATAATAGGAAATTCCGGGAATTTTTCTCTTATTTTTTTCACTATGTATGCAGTTTTTTTTGCACCTGAAACATTCAGTATTGTTGCCCCCGCATTAATTCTAGCCTCTATATCCTCATACTCTGAAACAACAGTAACTATAATAGGTATATCGATAGTATCTCTCATATGCCTTATAACTTCATTTGATGTAGGGCTATTGACAACAACTCCCATTGCGCCCTTAAACTCAGCATCTAAAGCTAAGTTTACCACTCTCTTTCCCATTGTAGTTCCGCCTCCAACACCACAGAAAACAGGCACATCTGCCGCCGATACTAAAGCTTCAGTTATGAGTGGCTGAGGCGTAAAAGGATATACAGCAATTATTGCATCTGCATTATTATTTCTAATAATAGCTACATCAGTTGTAAAAATAAAGGACTTTAATCTCTTTCCAAATATTTTTATACCACTTGCTTTTCTTATTACATGTGGCATCTCAATTATATGGCTTCTAAGCATTCCTTTTATCTCTGGCACATACCTACTCATTCCTTCTCCTCCTCATATAAAATGTCATTAATTCAATATACTTGATGCTATAAATAAGATTATACAATAATATATGATGATTAAAAAGACTAATTTTTTGATTATAAAGTAACTAATCCTCTTACCTAAACAGATCTTTACTATCAACTTTTCCTTTAAGCAATTTCTTATCTTCTAACCACTTAACATTCTTACTCCAATTCTCTTCATCTTGGCTTAAGAATTTACCACTCTCATTCTCCATAAGAGGCATTAATATTTCTAAACTCTTTTTTTCTGTTTTTGGGTCAAGTGGAAAGTTTTCATTTTGAGCCTTTAACACTAAATCTAAAGCTTTATCAGGATTATTTTGAGTATATTCAAATCCTTTTTTAGCTGCATCTAAGAAAGCTTGTATAGTCTCATTATTATTCTTAATTGCATCATCACTAGCAATAAATGCTAATTCATAATTGTTAGGTACTCCAAAGTCCGCTGGATTAAAAGTATCTAATTCAATTCCTTCTTTTTCTAGTAATATCTTTTCATGATTGATATATCCGCCTATGATTCCATCAACTCTTTTAGTTTGTATAGCAGCCATTAATTCGTAACCTACATCTACAAACTCTATCTTTGAAGGATCTCCTCCATCTTCACTAACCATTGTTTCCACTGTTTTCTTATCAATATCAAAAGATGGATACCCTATTTTTTTACCTTCTAAATCTTTTAATGTTTTAACTCCTGAGTCCTTACGAATCATAAGTTGATTTAATGAACTTCTAACTATTGCTCCAACTGACTTAACAGGAATATTTTCACTTCTAGCTAAAATAATTTGTTTTGGATAACTTATAGCTAAATCAGCTTTATTTGCCGCTACTAATTTAATTCCATCCTCTGTACCTGATGGTGTAATTAAATTAACTTTTAGCCCTGCTTCTTCAAAATAACCTTGTTCTTCTGCAGCATATAGGAATGAATGAACTGCATTTGGATACCAATCTAAAAGAACATTAACTTCTTTTAATTCTTTAGTAGCAGCTTTTTCTTCTTCCTTATTAGTATTATTAGAACATCCACTTAAAACTAAACTAAATATCATAACAATTACTAATAACATACTAACCTTTTTTGATTTCATAATTATCCTCCTTTATTCCTCTTCTGTATTTTAATAAAATCTTTTCTAGTAAAAATCCTATTGAGAATAGGGCTAATCCTAAAAACGATAGAACTAACACTCCTGCAAAAACTGAGTCTGATTGTAGCATCCCTGATGCTCTCTTTATATATATACCCAATCCCTTTTCCGCTCCTAACCACTCTCCTATGGTAGCTCCTGCAACACTATAGGTAGCAGCTATTTTGAAGCTACTTAAAAAGTTAGGTAGTACAGAATTCATATGTAGTTTGAAAAATATCTGAAATTTACTTCCTCCTAAGGCTTTTAAAACATCCTCTAAATCTTTATCTACACTATTTAACCCATCTAAGGTACTTATAACTATAGGAAAAAAACAGAACAACACTACCACTGCTACCTTTGACCATATTGAGTATCCAAACCACATAACCATAATAGGAGATAGGGCAATGGTCGGAATTGTTTGAGAAAATATTATAATTGGATATAATGTTTTTCCTACATTCCTCCAAAGATATATAGAAAGTGCACAAGATATACCTATTGCTACAGATATACTAAGTCCTAGTATTGCTTCCCATAAGGTTATTAAAGAATGATTATATAGAAGTTCCTTTTGGGTCCATAAAGCCTTCAGGACTTCAGAAAATCTAGGTAGAATATACTTTGGAACTTTGAAATATGGTATCAAAAACTCCCAAGCTAAAAATATAAATATTAAGAATGTTAGAGGGAATATATAATCTTTAAATTTCTTCATTATAACCTTCCCCCTTTATTTTCTTCTATCACATCAAGAATATTTAGAATAACTCTTTTTAACTCTATAAATTCACTAGAAAGTGTTGTTTCATAGTTTCTAGGTCTTTTGAAGTTAACATCTATAGACTTCAAATTTTTATATGGAAGTTCAGTACAAATGAGTATTCTATCAGATAAAAGTAAAGCCTCATCAATATCATGAGTTATCATAAATACAGTATTTTTTTGCTTTTGGCAAAGCTCTAATAGCCATGCTTGCATCTTTCTTCTAGTTAATGCATCTAAAGAAGAAAATGGCTCATCTAATAAAATTATTGAAGGATTATTTACTATAGCCCTTAAAAAGGAAGCTCTTTGTCTCATACCACCTGATAGTTCATGAGGGTAAAGCTTTTCAGTACCTTTAAG